>DASZKM010000020.1:0-7878 GCA_035947055.1 Actinomycetota bacterium | reverse complement strand
GGTCTCCGCAAGCGAGATCCCCGATCGAACGAGGCCGCGCTGAAGTTCTTCCTCATCGGGATCCTGTCCACCGCGGTGATGCTGTACGGGATGAGCCTGATCTACGGCCTCACGGGGTCGTTGCGGCTCTCGGAGATCGCCACGGGCCTGAGTGAAACCACCGAGCCGCTGGCGGTGGCGGCGATCCTGTTCGTGGTCACCGGCTTCGCGTTCAAGGTGTCGTCGGTGCCGTTCCACTTCTGGGCCCCCGACACGTACGAGGGGTCGCCGATCCCGGTGGCCGCCTTCCTGTCGGTGGCCTCCAAGGCCGCGGGGTTTGCCGGTCTCCTGCAGATCATGTTCCTGGGGTTCCGGCCGCTGGCGGAGTCGTGGACGCCGGTGTTCGCGGCGCTGTCGGTGCTGACCATGACCATCGGGAACCTGGTGGCGCTGCAGCAGCGACAGGTGGTCCGCCTGCTGGCGTACTCCAGTGTCGCCCAGGCCGGGTACATGCTCCTTCCCTTCGCGTTGGTCGGACTGGGTTCCGATCCCGGGGCGACGAACGGGCTGGCGTTCTCTTCGGCCGTGACCTACATCTTGATCTACGCGGTCATGAACCTCGGCGCGTTCGGGGTGGTCCTGGCCCTGGCCCGCGAGGCCCCCGGCGCCCTGGTCTCCGACTTCGCCGGGCTGGGACGCCGCGCTCCAGCGCTGGCCATCTCGATGGCCGCGTTCCTGCTGTCGCTGGCCGGGCTCCCGCCGCTGGCCGGGTTCTGGGCCAAGGTGTTCATCTTCCAGGCGGCCATCGCCGCGGATCAGGTGTGGCTGGCGGTGGTCATGGTCGTCAACTCGGTGATCAGCCTGTACTACTACGTGGCCATCGTCCGGCAGATGTTCTTCGTGGACCTGCCGGAGGCGCGCCCGCTGCGTGTCCCGGCCACGGTGACCGCGGTGGTCACGCTGGCCGCGGTGGCGGTGGTGACCGTGGGCATCCTTCCCGACCTGTTCGCCCAGTTCCCACCGGCGGCCACGCTCCCCTAAGTGAACCCCTCTCCCTTCCCCGAGCCCCGCGGGCCGAACGTGGCGATGATCCTGCTGGTCGCCGGATTCCTGGTGATGACCGCCGTCGCCGCGGTGGAGTTCGTCCAGCTGCAGGTGGCCAACGACCGCATCGAGGAGCTGGAAGACCAGGTCGGCGGGGGCGGGGGCGACGGCGACGGTCTGTTCGGGGAGATCGGTGACGCCCTGGAGGATCTGCTCGGGAACCTGGGCGAGGAGCTGGGCGGGCTCGAAGGGCTGCCGGCCGCCGACCTGCTCCAGTGTCTCGAGGCCGGACCGCCGCCGCAGGAAGCGGCGCCGGGCGGGGGTGTGGGTGGTCAGGTCGATGCCGTGGCCCGAAGCGTCGAGCAGATCCGGGAGCTCCGGTTCGAGCAGCCGGTGCGCCCGACGTTCCTGTCCGCCGACCGGACCGCGGACCGCGTGCGTGAGACCTTCCTCAGTGAGTACAACCCATCCCTGGCCGACCGGGAGCAACGTGTCCTCATCGCGCTGGGGGCGATCCCCGCCGGCACCGACTTGCGACAGCTCCGCGCCGAAGCGCTGGGACGAGAGGTGATCGGGTTCTACGATCCCGAAACCGGGGAGCTGGTGGTGAAGAGCGGGGGCCCGGAGCTCGGAGCGTTCGAGCGGGTCACGCTGGCCCACGAGCTGGAGCACGCCCTGGCGGACCAGCGGCTCGGCATCCCGCTGCCCGACGACATCACCGCGGGAAGCGAGGACCGCGACCTGGCGGCGCTGGCGGTGGTGGAGGGCGATGCCACCCTGACAATGCAGCGGTACTCGACCACGCTCTCCCCGGGAGAGCAGATCGAGCTGATCGATCCCGAGGCCGTCGCCGAAGCCGAGGCCAGCCTGGCGAAGCTGCCGCACTTCCTGCAGCGGGAGTTGCTGTTCCCCTACGAGGAGGGGTTGAACTTCGTGTGCCGGCTGTACGCGGCCGGGGGCTGGGAGTCGGTCAACGCCGCGTACGACCAGCCGCCCGAGTCCTCCGACGAGATCCTGTTCCCCGATCGCTACGTTGAAGGTATCGCCCCCGTCGACCCGGCCGATCCGCCCGGCCCCGGTAGCGGATGGCGCCCGGCGGCGAGGTACCAGCTGGGCGCCGCCCACCTGTTGTGGCTGTTCGAGGCCCCGGGCGGGGATCCCTCTCGCGCGGTGGGCGACGCGCAGGCCAGGGTGTCGGCATGGGCAGGTGGGGAGATCCATCTATGGACCCAAGGGGCCGATTCGGCGCTGTCGGTGATCGTGGCCGAGCGATCGGGCAAGGACGACCTGTGCGGCTCCGTGCAGGAGTGGTACGGGGCGTCGTTCGGCGACGACACCGAAGACTCGGCTGCCGGCAGGGTGACGTTCGACGGCCCGGACCAGGACGCCGTCCTGGCCTGCGCCCCGGACGAGATCCGGCTGGGGATCGGCCCCGACGTCCGCACCGCGCAGTCGCTCACAACGGCGTCCTGACCGCTCGGACGGTTCTCCCGGTGGGTTCTACAATCGTGGTGAGGGAGGAACGATGATCGGAGTCAACCGAGTCAAGTCTTGGATCCTGATCGCCACGCTGGCCGGCCTGTTCGTGGTGGTCGGCGCGGCGGTCGGAGGCAGCCAGGGCGCCACCATCGCGCTCGTCATCGCGCTGGTGTTCAACTTCGCCATGTACTGGGCCAGCGACCGGATCGCCATCGCCGCCACGCGGTCGAAGCCGGTGTCCGAGGCGGAGGCCCCCGACCTGTACGCGATCGTCCGGGAGCTGGCCGCCGAAGCGCGCGTCCCCATGCCCCGCATCTTCGTCAGCGAGATGGCCCAGCCGAACGCGTTCGCCACGGGTCGGAACCCCGAGCACGCCGCGGTCTCCGTGACCCGGGGGATGCTGGAGATCTTGGACCGCCGGGGTCTGCGAGCCGTGCTGGCCCACGAGCTCTCGCACGTGATGAACCGGGACATCCTGGTGTCCACGATCGCCTCGGCCATCGCCTCGGCGTTCACGTACCTGGCCTACATGTTCTTCTTCTTCGGTGGGCAGGACGACGAAAGCCCGCTCGGCCCGCTGGCGTTCATCCTGCTGTGGCTGGTGGCCCCGCTGGCGGCGGGGCTCATCCAGATGGCTGTTTCACGCTCGCGGGAGTATCAGGCCGACGAATCCGGCGCCCTCCTGTCCCAGGACCCCGAGGGTCTGGCTGGGGCGCTGATCAAGATGGAGGCCGTGGGGCGCCGGGTCCCCGCGCCGGTCAACCCGGCCCAGGCTCACCTGTTCATCGTGAATCCCCTTCGCGGAGGGGGAGTGGCCTCGCTGTTCTCCACGCACCCACCCACCGAGGAGCGCATCCGGCGCCTTCGTGGGCTGGCCTCCAAGGCCGTCCATTGAGCCCCGATCAGTGGAGGCAGGACCCTAGCCTGCCGATGAAGAAATGGGTACATTGAGCCCGCCCTAGCGGGCTCTTTCTCATTGATGAGACTGGGTGTAAAGCTCGTTGCAGTGGGGGCCCTGGCGCTCTTTCTCCAGGGTCTCGCACCCCTGAGCGGGCTGGCCCAGGTGGATCCCTGCGTCCCGGTTCCCATCCCCGAGCTGTGCGACGTCGACCCTTCTCCCAGCCCCAGCGGCGAGCCCAGCCCCGGAAAGAAGAAGGGGAAGCCCGCCGGTGGCGGTGGCGGCGGCGCCTCGACCTCCCAGGAGGCTGCCAAGGCCGACGGGACAGCCGACGGTGGGAACAAGGCCAAGTCTGAGAAGGAGGAGGCCGCACCGGCCCCTCCGGTGGCCGCCGGGCCGCTGGTCGTGAGCGCCCCGAACAACACGGCCGACCTGATCGGGGCGTTGTCCGTGCTATCGCGGTTCGGGGTGGATCTGCAGCAATCCGTGATGACCGTGACTCCGCCGTTCCCCGTGGCGGGCCTGGCCTACTGGAGCGATGACTGGCATGCGTGCCGGGACGGGTGCAGCCGGCTGCACCAGGGCCTGGACATCTTCGCCCAGGCCGGCACTCCTCTCGTGTCTTCCGCCGACGGGTTCGTGTCTCAGAAGGTGGTCGGCGAGCTCTCCGGCATCTCGATCGAGATCACCGACGACGCCGGCGTGCAGTACTTCTACGCGCACATGTCGGCGTGGGCCCCCGGGATCCAGGTCGGTGACCGGGTGACCACGGGGCAGCTCCTCGGCTACGTCGGCAACACCGGCAATGCGATCTCAACACCGCCGCACCTTCACTTCGAGTACCAGCCCGGGGGGATCCCGGCGCCGCCCAAGCCCCATGTGGACCAGTGGGTGGAGCTCGCCGAGCTGAAAGCCCAGCAGCTGGTGGCCAAGTACACGGGCCGTCCGTTGCCCCAGGCCTCCGACTTCCGGGTGACGCGGCTGTTCGACCTCTCCGGCGGCGGCGAGGCGCCGGACACCGGAGCGGAACGGCTCCTGGCTCTGGCCGGACTGCAGCCGTCGGTTTCGTCGCTGGAGATGGCCCGGCAGCTGCTGGGGCAGATGGCGCTGGAGATCGACTGGGGCGGACTGGCCGACGCCCAGCTGGCGCAGCTCGCGCAGCAACACGCCGCGCTGATGGCCGCACAGGATCTTTCCTCGGCGACGCCGTGGGCGCCGTTCGGGGTTGCGGCGCAGCCGGCCACCGCAAGTACGGGAAGCCTGGAGCAGGGCGACTAGCGGTAGTTCGTGAACTGAAGCGGGATCCCGAAGTCCCGCTCCTTGAGCGCCCCGATCACCTGTTGCAGGTCGTCCTTCGACTTCCCGCTGACCCTGATCTGCGAACCCTGGACCTGGGTCTGGACCTTGAGCCCCAGCCCCTTGACGAACTTGTTGATGTCCCGGGCTCGCTCGTCGGTGATCCCCTGCGCGATGTGCACGCTCTGCCGGTACGTACCTTTGGCCGCCGGCAGCACCGGTCCCTCCTGCAAGGCCTTGAGCGAAACCTTGCGCTTGACGCACTTCTCCTTGAGCACCTCGAGCGCAGCCTTCAGCCGCTCTTCGGTCGAGGAACGGAGCTCGATGAGCGTGTCGTCCTGGTCGATGCCGGTCCCGGTGTTCTTGAAGTCGAACCGCTGGACGATCTCCCGGCGGGCCTGGTCCACGGCGTTGGCGACCTCCGCCATGTCGACCTCGGAGACCACGTCGAAGGAGGGAGCTTTGGCCATCGGGCCGTACTGTAATCTAGAGGTATCTCGGAGGGGTGCCCGAGTGGCCAAAGGGAGCGGGCTGTAAACTCGCCGGCGTAGCCTACGCAGGTTCGAATCCTGCCCCCTCCACCGATCCCCCGTTCCTTTTCCGTAACCGAGCTCGGACATGAAAGAGGAGCGGGAACCCTCCCGCTCCTCTCTCTCGATCCTGTGAGCTAGCAGGTGACCGGGTTTTCGACCCGCACGGTGGCGGCTTCCTCGCTCGGCGGGTTGAACGTGATCCCCGCCGGCACCTCCGTCGTGTCGTACACCCAGGCGCTGGCCTGCTGCGTGTAGAAACTGTCGATCGTCAGGATCAGCTCGTGCTCGGCCGCGCCGTCTCCGTCCTCGGTGGCCAGGCCCGCCGTCTTGACGTCGACCACGTTCCCCTCGGCGTCGAGGACCTCACGTGCACAGCCGATCCCCTTGATCGTGAACAGCAGCTTCTCCGAGGCGCCGGTGGAGCTCACGACCGGCGCGATGGTGACGGACCGGCCGGCGGTCTCGGGAAAGATGGGCGTGCCATCGATGCTACCGCGCACCCGGATGACGAACAGCGATCCGGGCGGCCGGACCCGGCCGAGCGCGAGATTGTGCAGCTCGACCGTGAGGTCGCGAAGGTTGCCGGTGAACTTCCCCACGAACGGCGCGTCGTAGACGGTTTGCTGGTTGCCGCCGCGTGCGGCCCCCGGCTCGAGGTACCCGCAGCCGGCCCCCTCCTGCACCGACTGAGTGGGGGCGGTCGTGTTCCACGTCGCGGGTCCGTCGGTGACCAGGTTCACGTTCTGCACCTTCGTCGAGCCCACGCAGTGGAAGTACACGCGCTCCGTCCTGAACGTGGGGTGGATTCCGCCGTGCGTCGCGGCGGCCGGGCCTCCGATCGCCAGGACTGCGACAACTGCTGCGAGCTTGATCCAGCTTTTCATGACGCCTCCTTTGGGCTTGCGTATTGAGTTCGCCTTGAACGAGAAAGGCCCTTTGTGCGTTTGCACAGGAGCGGCGACGGTAGCCGGGCCTACCCGGTCGGGATTGGTCCTCCCAGGGCGGCACTCCTAGACTGCCGCCAGCCCGCTGAAAGGAGGAGCCATGTCCGAGCGGACGATCCTGCGGATGGGGGCGGCAGCGGCGGTCCTGGGCGCGATCATCTCACTGGTGGGGAATCTCCTTCACCCACGCCCCGAGGACTCCGACGCGCCCGTGGTGGCTCAGTTGGACGATGCAGCTGCTTCGGACGCGTGGATCGCCATCCACGTGGCGCTCATGCTGGGGATCCTGCTGATCGTCTTCGGTCTGTTCGCTCTGGCCCGCTCGCTCAAGGGAACCGAGGCGGAACCGCAGGCCCGAGTGGCTCTCGGCGGCCTCTTGATCTCGGCCCCCATCGGCGTACTGACCCTCGGCGTCGATGGCTACGCGATGAAAGCCGTGGCCGACGCGATCGGCGTGGGACCGGGCGGCGCGGCCGCCCTTGCCGCCGGCACGGCCGTCGCCGAGGTCGGTTGGGCGCTGTTCATGCTCACGGCCATCACCGTCCTGGGCGTCGCGCCGGTCCTGTACGGACTGGCGTTGGCTGCATCGAAGGAGTGGCCCGCGGCATACGGGTGGCCTGTCGTGGTGATCGGCCTGGGGTCGATCGTGGCGGGGCTGATCGGGACCTTCGGGGGCCCGAGCCCGGCGTTCTTCATCACATTCACGGTGACGTCGTTGCTCCTGACGCTGTGGGTGCTGGCCGGCGGGATCCGGCTGTGGATGCGAACGCCAGAGGTGGTCGCGGTCTAGCGCTCGAGGCGTACGACGTCCCCGGGGGCCACGCCCACCTCTTCGAAGAACCCCTGGTTGACCTCCATGGCCCCGACCCAGCTGATCCCCTGGCCGTAGATCGGGCAGGGATCCTTCCGGCACGGCTCCATGTCGACGATCTCCGAGATGTGCCCGTCGGGGCCCCAGAACGCCACCGACAGAGGGATCAGCGTGTTCTTCATCCAGAACCCGCTGGTCGATGGCTCGTCATGCAGGAAGACCATGCCGGCGTCCTCGGGGAGCGACTCCCGGTGCATCAGACCCTTGCTCCGCGTCTCGAGCGTCTCGGCGATCTCCACTTTCACCCGCACCTCGCCGCCGTCCGTCTCGATGACCGCAGTGCCGGTGGGCAGCCCGGTCGGTGCGGCCTCGGGCTCCCCGGCACACCCCGTGGCGGCCACGAGCAGGAAGAGAAGGAGCGCTGGTCGCCTCATGAACCCACCCTCTATCATGAAACGTGAACGCTGGAGTAGCTCAGCCGGCAGAGCACCGCCATGGTAAGGCGGGGGTCGTGGGTTCGAGTCCCACCTCCAGCTCAAACCGCCCATAGACTTGTCCGTCAGGCGGGGTAGCTCAGTGGCAGAGCAAGCGGCTCATAATCGCTGTGTCGGCGGTTCGAATCCGCCCCCCGCTACGAGGGACTTCGAGGAGGACAGGGGATGAGCAAGAAGAAGTTCGAGCGCACCAAGCCGCACGTCAACATCGGGACGATCGGCCACATCGACCACGGCAAGACCACCCTCACCGCGGCCATCACCAAGGTCCTGGCCGAGAAGGGCATGGCCGCGGTGAGGGTGGTCTTGCCGTGGTCGATGTGGCCGATCGTCCCGATGTTGACGTGCGGCTTGGTGCGCTCGAACTTCTTCTTGCTCATCCCCTGTCCTCCTCGAAGTC
>DASZKM010000019.1:0-1630 GCA_035947055.1 Actinomycetota bacterium | reverse complement strand
GGGGGTCCGCCGCTTGGGGCGGCGGGCCTCCTGAGCCTCCTCGATCAGCCGCAGCAGCTTTCGTCCGATCGGAATCTCGAAGCTCCCGAACTTGGCGTCCCTGGCTCTGGCCAGGTAGAGCCGCTTATTGTCCTTGCTCTTGCCGACGATGTGTAGTCGCTTCATGAGGGGTCCCTGCTCGGTGGGGGGTTCATTCTGGCCGCTCCACCCCGGGCTGGCAATGAACCTCAGACGGCTCCCGAGGCCCTGAGGCGCTCCACCTCCTGGGCTTCGAAGCCCGCAGCCCGGAGGACCTCATCCGTGTGCTGGCCCAGCTTCGGGGCGGGGCGCAGCGCGCCCGACCCATCGCCAGCGAATCTGATGGCCGGGCCCGGGCCGACCGGACTGCCGGCCACGCTGGCCACCAGGCCTCGGTGCGCGACCTGGGGATCTGCCATCGCCTCGCCGATGTCGTTGACCGGTCCCACGCATGCATCGACCTCGGCCAGCTCGGCCACCCATTCGTCCCTGGACCTGGTGGCGAAGACCTCCTGGAGCCGGGCGGCCACCTTCTCCTGGTCCTCGGCGTATTGCTCGTCGACGAGATCGGCGAGGTCCAGCCGCTCGCACAGCGTTCGCCAGAACTGAGGCTCCAGCGCGCCCACAGCCAGGAATCGGCCGTCCCCCGTCCGGTACACGCGGTAGCAGGCCATGCCTCCGGCCAGGGGCATCCCGCCGCGAGGGGGGACCTCACCGGTGGCCAGGTGCCAGCCCATCAGCACTCCCGCCCACGAGGCCACCACGTCGAGCATCGAGACGTCGACGAACCGTCCCCGACCGGACGCCGCGGCCTCCCGGAGACAGGCCACGATCCCGATCGCTGCCGCCATCCCTCCGGCGAAGTCCCCCACCTGAACCGAGGGCAGGAGGGGTGGACCATCAGGCGGGCCCATGTTGTGGAGCACCCCCGCGTACCCGGTGTAGTTGATGTCGTGCCCGGCCCGGTCCCGGTAGGGGCCGTCCTGTCCGTAGCCGGTCAGCGCGCAGTACACCAGCCGCGGATTCGCGTCGGCCAGCGAGTCGTGTCCCACGCCGAGTCGATCCATGACCCCGGGCCGGTATGACTCGACGAGGGCATCGGAGTTCGTGGCGAGCCGCCGAAGGACGTCGGCGCCCTCCCCCGACTTCAGGTTCACGGTGACGGAGCGCTTGCCCCGGTTGAGCGCCCGGTGGATCGCTCCTTCCCCGTCCACCATCGGCGGCGTCAACCGGATGTAGTCGCCGCGTCCGGGCTCCTCGACCTTGATCACGTCCGCACCGAGATCGGCCAGAAGCAACGTGCAGTAGTTGCCGGGCAGCAAGCGGGTCAGATCGAGGATCGTGACGTCGTGGAGCGGCCCGGTCACTCGGTCTCCTCCACGGGGACTTCCTCGATCTGATCGGACGAGCCGCACCACCGACACGTCACCCGCTCTCGTTCGGCGCCCAGAACCTCCTGCTCCTCGACCTCGAGCTCACCGCCCACGGTGAAGTGGTAGTAGGACCGGGTCCTGCGGGCCTCGATGACGTCGAACCGGGTCAGGTTGCCGCAGGCGCCACACCGGAACCGTGTGCCGGGGCCCTCGGCCATCGGGCGATTGTAGCCGCGGCA
>DASZKM010000018.1:0-11056 GCA_035947055.1 Actinomycetota bacterium | reverse complement strand
GACATCGACATGTGCCGCTTCCAGCTGGACTGCATCCCACAGCCTGCGACGGAGGAGCGACTGCACGCCATCTCTGGGTTCCTCATGCACCGGCTTGCCTACCGGAACTTCGGACGCTCGCAGTCGCTGGTGGGGAACTTCACCGTGGACACGGGGGGCGACCACGCCGGGATCCGATGGTTCGAGCTGCGGCGATCGGGTGGCGGATGGTCCGTGGCCCAGCAGGGAACGCACGCCCCCGACGACCTGCACCGGTGGATGGGCAGCATCGCCATGGATCAGGGAGGCAACATCGCCCTCGGCTACTCGGTGTCCGGGCCCACCACGTTCCCGTCGATCCGTTACGCGGCCCGGCAGGCGGGCGACCCGCCGGGCACGCTCCAGGCTGAGGCCACGCTGGTGGCCGGGGGCGGCTCGCAGACGTCACCCACCTCGCGGTGGGGTGACTATTCGACGATGTCGGTCGATCCCACCGATGGCCGGACGTTCTGGTACACGAACGCGTACTACCCGGTGACCTCGTCGAACGGGTGGAACACGCGTATCGGGTCGTTCGGGTTCCCACCCGTGCGCTGTGGCGGGCGGCCGGCCACGACGGAGGGAACGAGCGCGGCCGACCAGCTCGTCGGGACGAAGGGCCGCGACGTGATCGCCGCCGCCGGTGGCAACGATCGGATCACCGGTGCGGGCGGCAACGACCTGATCTGCGGCGGCGAAGGCAACGACCGGGTGCGGGGCGGGCCCGGCAAGGACCGCCTCCAGGGGGACGCCGGGAACGATCTCCTGCTGGGCGGAGGCGGCAATGACCGGCTCCGCGGTGGTCGGGGCCGCGACGCGTGCCGCCCCGGACCGGGCGGCGGCTCCGCCCGGCAGTGCGAGCGGTAGGGTCGGCTACCCTCATCTCGATGGACGTCGTCTCCGCGCGAGAGCTCGACCCGGCCGCCGGTCCCTCGGCCGTCACCATCGGGTTCTTCGACGGCGTGCACCGGGGACACCAGGCCGTCATCCGCCGGGCAGTCGAGGTGGCCAGGGAGCGATCGTTGCGCGCCGTGGTCATCACGTTCGATCGTCACCCGCTGCAGACGTTGTCCCCGGGGAAGGTGCCTCCCCTCCTCACAGCGCTCCGCCGCAAGGCCGAGCTCATCGAGGCCCTGGGGGTGGAGCTCCTCGTCGTCCTGGAGTTCACCGAAGAGGTGTCGAGATGGTCGCCGGAAGAGTTCGTCGAGCGAACCCTGGTTGGAGGCCTGGCCGCCGGCCACGTCGTGGTGGGAACCAACTTCACCTTCGGACACCGGGCCGCCGGGAACTTCGAGGTGCTGTCGGATCTCGGCCGGCAGCGGGGGTTCGCGGTGGAGGCCATGGGCATGTTCAAGGTCGACGGGCGTCCCGTGTCCTCGACGTCGATCCGCGAGTCGCTGGCCGAAGGGGATCTGACCTGGCCCGACCGGGCGCTGGGGAGACGGTACGTGGTGGACGGCACGGTGGTTCCGGGCGCAGGGCGCGGCCGGGCGCTGGGGTTCAGGACCGCCAACCTGCGGACGCCGGACGGGATCCTCCTTCCCGGACGAGGGGTCTATGCCGGGCGGGCCGCGGTGGGCGACCGCGGGTGGCCCGCGGCGATCAATGTGGGGATCAACCCCACGTTCGGAGGCGAGCCGCTCCACCTGGAGGCCCACCTGCTCGACTTCGACGGCGACCTGCTGGGCTCGGTCATGGCCGTGGAGTTCTGGCAGCGCCTCCGCGACGAGGTGCCGTTCGACACCCCCGGCGAGCTGGCCAGGCAGATCACCGCTGACGTGGAACGGACGCGCCACATCGTGGCCACCGGAGCCCAGCGGGCCGTGTGATACGCTGACGAAGCATGGCATTCACCAAAGAAGACAAGACCGCTCTCATCACCGAGCACCGCAGAGGCGAGCAGGACACCGGTTCTCCCGAGGTGCAGATCGCGATCCTATCGAAGCGGATCGATGGCCTGACCGAGCACCTCAAGACCCACGACAAGGACCATCACTCGCGCCGGGGTCTGCTCCAGATGGTGGGGCAGCGTCGCCGGCTGCTCGAGTACCTCCGACGGGAAGACGTCGAGCGGTACCGGGCCCTCATCCAGAAGCTCGGGCTCAGGCGATAACGCGCGGGAGAAGGAGGACACCACAGAGGAAGACGACTCACGGAGCGGTGGAATCGCGGTCAGTTATCAGTCGCGGACCCCGGACAACGCGGCCCGAGGCCCACTACTGACAACTGGCCCGCCCCCGCTCCTCGACACACTCGAGGAGGGGACGACATGGAACGCACCAACGCAACGCGTGCCATCGGCGGCACGGATCTGACATTCGAGACCGGCAAGCTGGCCAAGCTCGCCGGCGGGTCGGTGGTGGTCACACTGGGAGAGACCCAGTGCCTGGTCACCTGCACCAGCGGCCCGGCACGGGAGGGGATCGACTTCTTCCCGCTCACGGTCGACGTCGAAGAGCGGATGTACGCGGCCGGAAAGATCCCCGGAGGATTCTTCCGCCGGGAGGGCCGGCCCAGCGAGACGGCCATCCTGACCGCCAGGCTTATCGACCGGCCGCTCCGACCCACGTTCCGCAAGGGCTTCCGGCAGGAGGTCCACGTGGTGTGCACGGTGCTGTCGGCCGACCAGGCCAACCCGTACGACGTCCCGGGGATCAACGGGGCGGGCCTGGCCACGACACTGGCCGGTCTTCCGTTCGATGGCCCGGTGGCCGCGGTCCGGGTCGGGCTGCTGAACGGCCGGTGGCGGGTGAACCCCACCTACCAGGACCTCGACCTGGCCACGTTCGACATGGTGGTGGCGGGCCGCAGGAACGCCGAGGGCGGCGTGGACATCCTGATGGTCGAGGGCGAGGCGCCCGACGAGGCGCTGAACCACATCGCCGAGGGCGAAGCGGCTCCCACCGAGGAGATCGTGGAAGAGGGCCTCGAGGAGGCCAAGCGGGCCATCGGCGAGATCGTCGACTTCATGCGGGAGTTCGCCGGCCAGGTGGGCGTCCGCGAGGGAGAGTTCCCCATCGAGACGGACTTCGAGGACGAGGTGAAGTCCGCCGTCGACGAGTTCGCCCGGGGCCGGGTCATGGATGCCCTGAAGGTCGCGGACAAGACCGAGCGCAACACCGCCCTGGACGCGCTGAAGGAGGAGCTCGGCGCGCACCTGTCGGGCGTGTGGGAGGAAGAGGTCTATCAGTCGCGCGTCCAGCAAGTGAGCAAGTACTACAAGCAGCTCCAGAAGGACGTCATGCGGCGGCGGATCATCGAGGAGGGTATCCGCATCGACGGGCGGCGCCCCGACGAGATCCGGCCCATCTCCTGCGAGGTCGGCCTGGTACCGAGAGCCCACGGCTCCGGCCTGTTCCAGCGGGGCGAGACCCAGGTCCTCAACGTGACCACGCTGGGGATGCTGCGGATGACGCAGACCATCGACACGATCGACCCGGAGGAGAGCAAGCGGTATATCCACCACTACAACTTCCCGCCGTTCTCCACCGGTGAGACGGGATTCATGCGAGGTCCGAAGCGGCGTGAGATCGGGCACGGGGCGCTGGCCGAGCGGGCGCTGGTCCCGGTGATCCCGTCGGAGACCGACTTCCCTTACACGCTGCGGCTGGTGTCCGATGTCCTGATGTCGAACGGCTCGACGTCGATGGGCAGCGTATGCGCCTCGACGCTGTCCCTGATGGACGCCGGGGTGCCGATCAAGGCCCCGGTGGCCGGGATCGCCATGGGACTCATCGTCGAGGACGGGAAGTTCGAGACGCTCACCGACATCCTCGGTGCGGAAGACGCGCTGGGCGACATGGACTTCAAGGTCGCCGGAACCCGGGACTACATCACCGCGTTGCAGCTGGACACCAAGGTCACCGGGCTGCCGGCCGAGGTCCTGGCCGGTGCCTTGAAGCAGGCCCGGGACGCCCGGCTGCACATCCTGGACAAGATCGCCGAGGCCCTTCCCGAGCCCCGTCAGGCCCTGTCGGCCCAGGCTCCCCGGGTGGTCACCAAGCAGATCCCCGTGGACAAGATCGGCGAGGTCATCGGGCCCAAGGGCAAGCGGATCAACGAGATCATCGCCACGACCGGGGCCGACATCGACATCCAGGACGACGGGACGGTGTTCATCGGCTCCAAGGAGGGCGACGGTGCCGAGCGGGCCGTGCAGATGATCGAAGAGATCCTCAACCCCCGCATCCCCGAGATCGGGGAGCGGTTCCACGGAAAGGTGGTCAAGACCACCACGTTCGGGGCGTTCGTCAGCCTGATGCCCGGGACCGACGGCCTGCTCCACATCTCCAAGCTGGGGCGGGGGAAGCGGGTGGAGAGCGTCGAGGACGTGGTCAACACGGGCGACGAGATCGAGGTCATCGTCAGCCGGGTGGAGGAAGGCGGACGGCGGATCAGCGTCGATCCCATCTGGGAAGGAGAGGAGCCGCCGTCGGTGGAGGATCTCAAGGCCAAGGCTGCGGAGACGCCCGACCGGCCGCGCGGAGGTGGCGGAAGGAGGCCTCCGCGTGACGGCGACCGGGACCGCGGCGGCCGAGGTCCTCGCCGTCCAAGCGAGCGCGGATGACGCGCACCCGCAACCGGGGGGTCATCAAGCGGAGCGAGCACGACACCGGGATGCGCCTGGTCACCGAGCGCATGCCATGGGTCCGTTCGGTGAGCCTCGGGATCTGGGTCACTGCCGGCTCGCGTGACGAGCAGCCCCGGATCGCCGGCGCGTCCCATTTCCTGGAGCACCTGCTGTTCAAGGGAACGAAAGCCCGCTCGGCCCGGGACATCGCCGAGGCGTTCGATGCGGTGGGCGGCGATCTCAACGCGTTCACGGCCAAGGAGCACACCGCCTTCTACGCCCGGGTCCTCGACCGGGACCTGCCGATGGCCGTGGAGCACCTCTTCGACATGCTGCAGCGGTCGGTGATCCGCGGCGTGGACCTCGACGCCGAGCGCACGGTGATCCTCGAGGAGATCAACATGCACGAGGACGCCCCCGACGAGCTGGTCCACGACCTGTTCATGGAGAACCTGTGGCCGGCGGATCCGCTCGGACGCCCCGTGCTGGGATCGATGGAGACCGTGTCGGCCATGTCGCGAGAGCAGGTTCGGCGATTCAGGAGAAGGCACTACTTCCCGGGCAACTTCGTGCTGGCCGCGGCGGGGAACCTGGAGCACGGACGCCTGGAGGAGATGGCATCCTCGTTCGCCGACCCCTCGACAGAGGCCGGGTCGACGAAGATCGCCGACGCCCCGATGCCCAGGGGGCCGGTGGCCGGGGCCCACCTCCGGCAGCGGCAGACCGAGCAGGCCCACATCTGCATCGGGACCGCCGGGCTGTCCCGGGTGGACCCCCGACGCTTCGCCTTCGGCGTGGTGAACGATGCCATCGGCGGTGGGATGTCCTCGCGGCTATTCCAGGAGATCAGGGAGAAGCGTGGGCTCGTGTATTCGGTGTTCTCGTACCATTCGATGTTCGCTCAGACCGGTGCGTTCGTGGTCTACGCGGGAACGGCCCCGTCGCGGGCCCGAGACGTGGCCGGCCTGATCGTCCGGGAGCTGGAGGACGTCGCGGAGAAGGGCATCACCGAGCAGGAGCTGGAGCGGGCCAAGAGCCACATGAAGGGGTCGATGGTCCTGTCGCTCGAGGAGACGAGCTCCCGGATGAGCCGCCTGGCCAAGTCGGAGATTGCCCACGGCGAGGTCATCTCCCTGGACGAGGTCATCGAGCGGATCGACGCCGTGACCGCGGACGATGCCCGAGAGGTGGTGGAGGACGTACTGAACCGACCGCGATCCTTGACCGTCATCGGTCCGTTCGAGGACGGATCGTTCGACGAGTTCGTCGAGCGATCGGGGACACCTCGTCAGGTACCGGTGGAGGCTCCCGCCCGGTGATCCGGGTCGGGGTGCTTGGAGCGTCCGGGAAGATGGGCCGGCTGGTATGCGCGGCCGTCGACGCTGAGCGCGATCTGGAGCTGGTCGCGGCGGTCAACCCCTCCCTCGCGGGTCAGCCGCTGGCGCCGCTGGTCGGGATGAGCCACGGGGAGCTGCGGATCTCCGGCAGCGCCGATGCGCTCCTGGAGGCGGAGGCCGAGGTGGCCGTCGACTTCACCACGCCCGACGCGGTCATGGCCAACGTGCGGTACTGCGTCGACCACGGCATCAACACCGTGGTGGGAACGACCGGCATCGGGCCCGACGAGCAGGACCAGATCCGCAAGTGGGTGGGGGAGGAACGAGAGGTCGGTGTGATCGTGGCTCCGAACTTCTCTGTCGGTGCCGTCCTGGCCCAGCGGCTCGCGGAGGACGCGGCCCGGTTCTTCCATGCGGCGGAGATCGTGGAGCTGCATCACGAGCAGAAGGCCGATGCGCCGTCCGGGACGGCGGCGGCCACCGCCCGGCGGATCGCGTCGGCGCGGGAAGAGGCGTGGAAGGGACCCACCGGGGGGGAGGAGTTCCGCGGTGGAGACGTCGAGGGGATCCGGATCCACAGCGTCCGGCTGCCGGGCCTCGTGGCCCACCAGGAGGTCATCTTCGGGGCTCAGGGCCAGATCCTGACCATTCGGCACGATGCGTCGGACCGGTCCTGCTACCTCCCGGGGGTGCTGCTGGCCATCCGGTCGGTCGATGATCGTCCGGGCCTGACGGTGGGACTGGAACCGCTGCTCGGCCTGTAAGTCACCCCGTCGATTCCGCCTCCGCGGTGACGTGTGTCACCGGCAAGCCGAAGGAACGCTCGACACGGTGGGGGAGGTCTTGCTTGAGCCACCGAGACACTCCGGGCGGCAACGTGGACAGGATGATCTCGTCGTACGTTTCCGCGGCAACGGCGTCCCCGATCGCCTGGAGCGGAGACTCGTCGCCCACCTCACCATCCACGTCGACGCCCAGCTGGCGGAACCGCTTCAGGGCCGTCTCCAGCTGCCGCTCGGCGTTCGCCCGGGCCTCGCCTTCGGTCCAGGTGGCCTGGTCTTGGGGGTGGGTGGCCGGAACGACCACGTGGAACCGAGCCGGTTCTTGCTGGTGGCGGCTTCGAACCGCAGCGGCGAGGTCCTCCCCGCCCAGAGTCTGGTTGGCGACGACCAGGTAGCGGCGCACGGCTCTGCCATCGATCCTAGCGCTCACGTCATGGTGGCGTGTGGCGGCGCTTACGTGTAGTGGATGCGGAACTTGCCGACGTCCTTGCCGGGCCCGTCCTTGAACGTGTCGATGCCGGCCCCGCCCCGCATCGTGTCGTTCCCGGTTCCGCCGTTGAGCGTGTCCTTGCCTTCCTTGCCGGCCAGGCGGTCCTTGCCCTTGGCCCCCTTCAGAAAGTCGTCGCCGTCGTTCCCGGTAGCCCGGTCGTTCCCCTCCTGCCCCAGGAGCCGGTCGTCGGCGGCACCGCCCAGCAGGACGTCGTTCCCCGTCGAGCCGGTCAGTGTCACGGTTCCCGAGAAGGCCGACGCATCGAACCGGTTGGCACCGGGCCCCCCGGTGAGCGCGGCCTCCTCGATCCCGGAGACGGCGTCCGTTCCCAGGCCGGTCAAGGTCGTGTTGGTGAGGGTGAAGCTCGTGTCGGCCGTGTGAACGATCCGGTCGATCCCCGCGCCGCCGGCCAGGCTGTCGTTGCCCACGCCCCCCGTCAGGGTGTCGTTGCCACCGCCGCCGTCCAGCGTGGCCGCCCCGGAGAACGCGAGCGTGTTGATGTCGTTGTTCCCGTTCCCTCCGGTCAGCGAGGCGGTCTCGATGGCGGAAAGCGTGTCGGTGCCTCGCCCGCTGAGGCTGGTGTTGGTCAGCGTGTAGTTGGCATCGCCGGTCTCCGCCACGCGGTCGATACCACTGCCGCCGGTCAGCGTGTCGTTCCCTCCGCCACCGCTGAGCGTGGTAGCCCCGGCGAACGCGGAAGCATTGATGGCGTTGTTGCCCGCCCCGCCGGTCAGCGAGGCCTCCTCGATTGCCGTCAGCCCGTCCGTCCCGTTGCCGGTCAGCGCGCTCGCGGTCAGCGTGAAGTTCAGGTTGCCCGACTCCGACACGCGGTCCGTCCCCTCGCCGCCGTCGATGGCGTCGTCACCTGCGCCGCCGGTGATCGTGTCGTTCCCCGCCTCTCCCGCGACCGAGTCGTTGAACCCGCTGCCCACGATGCTGTCGTTGCCGCCGCCCCCCGCGATCGTGGAGCCGGTCATCGCCGAGAATCCGGCCGTCGACGTCACTCCGGAGAGATCGATGACGTTGTTCCCCGTCGGGGAGGTGGCGCTGACGCCGATCGAGGTGATCGTGTTGCAGGGCGCAGCCCCGCTGTTCGGGTCGGCCCCGTTCACCTTGACGTTGCTGGCGGAGCAGGTGATCGTCACGGTGTCCGCGGCCGTGGCCGTCACGCTGAGGGTTCCGCCGCTGACGTTGCTGTTCACGGCGGCGCCGGCCGGTGGGGCCGGAACGACCAGGACCCCGGCGATCACCGCTCCGGCGGCCAGGACCCGGCGGGCCGTGGCTCGCGGACGGGAGGTCGCCGCCCGCATCTCCCGGATCGCCGCGGTCACGCTGGGGTCTCGGACCGGTACGTGCTCGATCAGCCATTCGAGGGTCCGTCGCCCGGCATCCGCCTCCTCCTCCAGCAGCAGCGTGGGCACGATCCCGGTCGGGGGAGGGGCGTCGATCCCCTCAGGGACGATGGCCGCCACCGCGGCCAGGTCGCTCCACAGGGCCGGGGCGGCATGCAGGACGGGGAGGGCCGTCGGGCCCTCGCCCACCAGGGCGATGGGAACGGCAGGTCCGGCCGCCTCCCGGGCCCAGTCGGTCGTCACCACCACGCGATGGGCCAGGCTTCGCAGGTCGAACGGAGATGTCGGCGTGATCAGGTTGAACCGCAGGACCGCCAGTCCCGCTCTCCACAGATCCTCGCCGAGGCCGTCCTTGCTCGAACCGTTGGACGGCATCACGACCAGCCCCTCGGCCTTCCTGGGGACGGTCACCGTGCCGGTGACCACCTCGCCGCCGGCGTGCGCCGACACCGTTGACCGCTGGGGACGGCCCCGTCTGCGGATGGCTCTCGTGGTCAGCGAACGTCGGCGCGGATCGAAGGACCGCAGGAGAGCCTCCTCTCGTTGGGCGGAACGACCTGTGACTGTGTGTACCCCAGGGTTTGTGCTCAGTCAATCACCGCGGCCAAGAGCGTCCTCGTACATCTCGATCATCTGGGGAATGACCACATCGAGCGCATAGCGCTCGTTGACGGTATGTCGGGCGGCCGCGCCCAGCTGACGGAACGCCCCGGGGTCCTTGAGGACGTCGATGGCTGCGGCCGCGAGCCCCTCCACGTCGAAGAAGTCGCGGAGGACGCCGTTCTCGCCGTCCCGGATGACTTCCCGAACCGGGGCGGTGTCCGAAGCCAGGATCACCCTGCCGCAGGCCATCGCGTTCAGGAGCGACCACGACAGCACGAACGGGACCGTGAGGTACACGTGCAGCTCCGAGAGCGACAGGATCTGGGCCAGCACGTCGGGCGGGACCGCACCCAGGAACCGGATGCGCTCCAGGTCATACGCGTCCCGCCTGAGGACGTGCTCCTTGAAGGATGGTTCCTCGATCCGGTGGAGGTCCCCCCCGTACGCCACCCGCTCTGTCCCGACGACCAGGAAGACCACGCCGTCCAGGTTCTCGTAGACCTGCTTGGCCACTTGCATGAAGATGTCGAACCCACGCATCGCTTCCAGCCCTCGTGACACGTAGGTGACGACGCGAGCGTCCGGCGGCAGCCGCAGCGCCGTTCGGACTCGGTCGTCGACCTGGCGCTCCCCCCAGAACGCCGTGTCCACGCCGTCATGGATCACCCGGACCTTGGATCGGTACGCGGAGGGAAGGAGCTCCTGCTGGAAGCGTGTGGGGGAGTACCCGGCCGTGGCCTGTTCCAGGTCCAGCAGGATCATGGCGTTCCGGGCCCGGGCCCGGAGCACGTCCCGCTCGTCCGGCGGCCAGTCGGGCCGGAAGTCGAGGTCGGACCCGTGCGGGCGGTAGTAGTACTCGAAGTGGTTGACGATGGGCGTGTCCGGGAACAGCTCCGGCAGGAACAACGTCGATCCGAACCCCGAGTGGGCGACGATCAGGTCGGGCCGGATCTCCTCGCGGAGGGGCTTCAGTGCCTCGTACGCGCCGTGCGCGTGCCCGATCGCGTTCTCGAACGTGCGGGCGAAGTAGTGGGTCTGGGCTGTCGCGCCGCCCCTGGGCTCGTACCGCACCTTGCGCATCCCCGCCACGGTCCCCGGCTCCGTCTGGGACACGAACGTGCACTGCCATCCCTTCTCGCGAGTCAGGTAGGCGGCGATATGCCCGAACTGCGCCGGGAAGTTCTGGTGCACGTACAGGACGTGCACCGCTAGACGCGCTCCTGCCCGGCGTCGCCCGTGCCGTAATCCCACGCCAGTACCCGGTCCGGCATCAACCGGAGCACCACCCGGTCCGGCTCCTTGACCGCCTTGGCCAGCCATCGGCGGCCTTCTCGTTCCCCGTACCGGATCGCGATGCGTTCCAGCCATCGATCCCGGTCCTGGTCCCACACCTGAGGGGTACCGTGGATCAGCACGGCCCGGTACGGGCGGTCCTCGCTGGCGATGGAGACCGCGACCGGCGAACCCGCGGCGACGTCCGCTCCGGTCCGCCGGGCCTCCATCCTCGTCGTGAACCAGAAGGCCTTGTCCGCATACAGGTACCAGAGGGGGCGGGCCCGGGGCTTCCGATCCGGACCGATCGTCGCCCAGTGGCACAGCCGGATCTCTTCCAGGAACGCTGCCAGGTCCGCCCCCCGCAGCGGCATCAGGTCAGCCGGTACTCGCGGCCCACCCGGAACCGCCCGTCGGCTTCCTCGATCACCACGCCCTCGCATTCGGCCAGTGGATCGATGACCGTCCCCGTCAGCCCGAACACGGCCGCCTCGATGAGCGGTGAGTGGCCGACCGCCAGGCCACGCCCGCCGTCCCGGATCTCGGTCAGCAGCTTCCGAACCCCCTCCGCCAGCCTCCCGGCTTCCTCTTCGACGAGCGCCGGATCCTGCGCTCGGATCGCGTCGACCCCC
>DASZKM010000017.1:0-7596 GCA_035947055.1 Actinomycetota bacterium | reverse complement strand
GGCACGGTGCGCTGCTCGATATGGCGAGGACTGTCTGGGTCGTTGTTCATCGGAACGGGGGGCCGGGAACTCGTGGAGGATACCGGTCGGCGGCGGCTCCCGCCAACGCAGCGTTCATCCATCATTCCCTTGGTACCCTTCCACAATGGTCAGACCGTACGATCCCGGCGAAATCGAGCCCAAGTGGGTAGCCGCCTGGGAGCAGGAGGGTCTTTACGCCGCGGGCCCTCCCAACGACCCGCGGCCGAAGTTCTACGCGCTCGACATGTTCCCGTACCCCTCGGGGGACCTGCACATGGGACACGCCGAGGCCTTCGCCCTGGGCGATGCCATCCCTCGGTTCATGGCCATGCGGGGCCACAACGTTCTGCACCCGATCGGCTGGGACTCGTTCGGCCTTCCCGCGGAGAACGCCGCCATCCAGCGAGGGATCCATCCCAAGGAATGGACCTACCGGAACATCGACATCCAGGCGTCGTCTTTCAAGCGGTACGGCGCGTCATTCGACTGGCGGACTCGCCTGCACACGTCCGACCCCGACTACTACCGGTGGACGCAGTGGCTGTTCCTGAAGTTCTTCGAGCGCGGGCTGGCGTACCGGAAGATGGCCCCCGCCAACTGGTGCCCCAAGGACCAGACCGTGCTCGCCAATGAGCAGGTGGTGGCCGGTGCGTGCGAGCGATGCGGCACGCCCGTGGTCCGCAAGGACCTCATCCAGTGGTTCTTCAAGATCACGGACTACGCCCAGTCCCTCCTGGACGACATGGAGCTGCTGGAGGGCTGGACGGACCGGGTCCTGACCATGCAGCGGAACTGGATCGGCCGGTCCGAAGGCGCCGAAGTAACGTTCGAGATCGCGGAAACCGGCGAGCCCATCACGGTGTTCACCACCCGACCGGACACCCTGTGGGGAGTGACGTTCTTCGTGTTCGCTCCCGAGCACCCCCAGGTGGAGGAGCTGGCGCGGATCGGCGGTACCTCGGACCAAGCCGCGGCCATGCGCGACCGCCTCCAGGCCACCCCGCTGACCAGCCGGGAGCAGGCCGAGTCGCGAGAGGGGGTCCCGCTCGGTGTGCAGGCCGTTAACCCCGTGAACGGCGAGAAGGTGCCGTGTTTCGTGGCTCCGTACGTGTTGATGGAGTACGGAACCGGGGCCGTCATGGGGGTTCCGGGCCACGACCAGCGCGACTTCGAGTTCGCCCGGGAGCACGGCCTCGAGGTCCGGGTGGTGATCCAGCCGGATGGAGAGAAGCTCGACGGTTCGTCGATGACCGAGGCCTACGAGGGCGAAGGGGTCATGGTGAGCTCGGGGCCCTTCGATGGCACCCCGACCCCCGGGGGGATCGCCGACGTCGTCTCGTGGCTAGAGACTGACGGCAAGGGCAACGGCGCGGTCAGCTTCCGGATCCGGGATTGGCTGATTTCCCGCCAGCGGTACTGGGGTTGCCCGATCCCCATCATCCACTGCCCGGAGCACGGTGAGGTGGCGGTCCCCGAGGAGGATCTGCCCGTCGAGCTTCCCGACGACGTGGACTTCTCCCCGATGGGCGAGTCGCCGTTAGCCAAGCACGAGGGGTTCGTCAGCGCCTCCTGTCCGCAGTGCGGGAAGGCGGCCCGGAGAGAGACCGACACGATGGACACGTTCGTCGACTCGTCCTGGTACTTCTTCCGATACCTCTCGCCCCGCAAGGACGACGGGCCCTTCGAGCCGGAAGCGGCGGCGGTCTGGATGCCCGTGAACCAGTACACGGGCGGCATCGAGCACGCCATCCTCCATCTGCTCTACGCCCGGTTCTTCACCAAGGTGCTGAACGACATGGGCATGGTTCCCTTCCGGGAGCCTTTCCCCAACCTTCTGAACCAGGGACAGGTCATCCTCGAGGGGGCGGCGATGAGCAAGAGCAAGGGGAACATCGTCGAGCCCATGCCGCTGGTCGACAAGTGGGGAGCCGACACGATCCGGCTGACCATGTTGTTCGCCAACAAGCCGGAGGACGACGTCGACTGGGCCACCGTGTCTCCGGAAGGAGTTCATGACTGGCTCGGTCGCGTGTGGCGGTCGGTTCACCAGGCCGCAGGTGGTGAGGGGCCGGACGCCGAGGAGCTTCGTCACGCGACACACCGGACGATCAGCCGGGTCACCGCCCTGTACGAGCGCCACCGGTTCAACGTGGCCGTCGCCCGGCTGATGGAGCTGAGCAACGACATCCACCGAACCCTGGCGGCGGGCGGGGTGGCGGTAGAGGCTGCCCGGGCGCTGGTCCTGATGATGGCTCCCATGGCACCCTTCATCGCCGAGGAGCTGTGGCGGGAGGTCCTGGGTGAAGAGGGAAGCGTCCATCGAGCACAATGGCCAACGTTCGATCCCGAGCTGGCCAGAGAGGAGACGGTCGTCCTCGTCGTTCAGGTCGATGGAAAGGTTCGGGACAAGATCGACGTCTCCCCGGACGTCTCCGAGGAGGAAGCGGAACGCCTGGCCCGCGAGTCGGAGAATGCTCGGCGAGCACTCGGCGATCGCCCGGTGACCCGGGTCATCACCCGGCCGCCGAAGCTCGTGAATATGGTGACCAGATGACCGAGGAGATGGAGACCGACCTTCGGCCCATCAGGGGTGGCTCGACGCTGACCGCTCGAGTCAAGCCTCGCTCTCGGAAGGGCCTGCGCCGGCTGGGGAACACCCTGATCATCGGGGTGTCCGCGGCGCCGATCGCCGGACGGGCCAACGATCAGGCGACCCGGGTCCTGGCCGAGGCTCTCGACGTGGCCCCCGGTGCGGTCACGGTGCGCTCCGGAGAGACCTCGCCGACCAAGGTGTTCGAGGTTCGAGGCCTCGAGCCCGACGAGGTGCAGAAGCGCCTGGACGCCTTGCTGAAGCCCTAGTCAGGCAACGCGCAGCGCGAGCATCACGCCGTCCCGCGTGGGGATGACCGTGGACCGGTAGCGTTCGTCGGCGGCGATGGCCCGGTTGTGCTCCTTCACCGCCTCGGTCCACTCCGGGCGGCGGTCATCCGGATCGCCGTCCTCGACCACCCGGCCGCTCCACAGGACGTTGTCGCACAGGTACAGGCCCCCGACGCGGATCCGCTCCCTGGCCTTGCGCCAGGCCTCGGGGTAGTCGCCCTTGTCGATGTCGCAGAACACGACGTCGAAGTCCCCGGGGACGTCGTCGATGATCTCCAGCGCGTTCCCCACGTTGGAGCGCACCCGGTCGGCCAGCCCGGCCCGCTGCAGGTACTCCATGGCCTGCTGCTGGTTGGAGGCGTCGCCTTCGGTCATGTGGACCTCGCCCTCGCTGCCCACGGCGCGAGCGAACCAGTACGCCGAGTACCCGTAGCCGGAGCCCATCTCCATGACGCGCCGGGCTCCCACCGACCGGGCCAGGACCTCGAGCGTGACGCCCACCAGACGGCCCACGATGGGGAAGTCACGGTCCTCGGCCACCTTCTCCATCTCGGCGGCGATCTCGTGCTGGCCGCCCAGCAGGTCCCGCAGGTAGTCCTCGATCTTCGGATTGACGATCTCCACGGTCTCTCCTTCCGCTGGAGGCACGAGGATAGCCTCGACGTTCGTGTCACCGGCGGGCCGTAGCATCCCGGGCCTCGTGGAAGGAGGCCTCCGGGAATGGCTGGCGGGCCTGACCCGCCGCGAGGTTGTCCTGTTCTCGGTGGCGGGTATGGCCGCACTCGGGTTCGCCGGCGTGTGGTACATGCGCTCGGTTCCCGCTCCCGTGCCGGTCCGGGCCCCGGTTGCCGCTCCGCAGGCCACCCCGAGCCCGGCGGTGCTGATCGTCCACGTCACGGGGTGGGTTCGTTCGCCCGGGGTCTATGAGCTGAGCGAGGGCGACCGGGTGATCGACGCGATCGACGCGGCCGGGGGGCCGAAACGCGGCGCCGAGCTGGACGCCCTGAACCTGGCGGCACTGTTGGTCGATGCGCAACAGGTCCTGGTGCCGAAGCAGGCGCCATCTGCTCCGGTGCCGGCGGTGACGGGGACTGCGTCGACGACCGCGGCCGGAACCACACTCATCAACATCAACACGGCCGCGCCCGAAGAGCTCGAGACGCTGCCGGGTATCGGCGAGGTGCTGGCCGCGGCGATCGTGTCCTACCGGGAGGAGCACGGCCCATTCCCAAGCGTCGACGCGCTGATCGACGTCAGTGGGATCGGTGAGGTGACCCTGGAGGAGATCCGCGAGCTGGTGACCGTCTGACGGATGGCGTGGTGGTCACCGCCCGTTGCCGCCGCGGCGTTCGCCGCCGGTATCTGGGTGGTCCGCGGTCATCCTGTCGGAGGCGCCGCGACCCCTCTTCTCGCCGCCGGGATGGCGGTCGTCGTTGGCGCGGCGATCCATGGCCGGGCCGGCCGGGCCAGGTCGCGCAGACTGCTCCGCGACGCTGGCCTGATACGAGATGTGGCCCCCTTCGGCCCCAGGGATCGGATCCTGGCCGCGGCCGGATTCCCGGCCGGTCCGAACCCACCGGGGCCGCGGCCCAGCCTCCGACACCGGGTGTTGGCGGTGGCCGGGTTCGCCCTGCTCGGTGCGGGGTGGGGAGCGCGGGCCGAGTCGGCGCTGACCCTGGGAGGCCTCGCCGGGCAGCACGTGCGGTTCCACGGCACGGTGGCCGCGGAACCGGTCGCGCTGGACTGGGGATCGGCGGTCGAAATCGATATCGAGAGCGTGCGGCTGACCGGACGGACGGTCCCCGTGTCGACCAGGCTGTCGGCGACGTTGTCCGACCCGCAGGGGGAGCTGGAGAGCGGCATCCCGGTGGCCGGTGTGGGGACACTTCGCGGTCTCCGCCGCGGCGAGTCCCCGTTCACTGACTATCTGCTGGACCGGGGCATCGCGGGACGGGTCTCGACGCAGGAGCTGCAGGTCCTCGGTCCGCCGACCGATGCACCGATGCGCCTGGCCAACGCCGCTCGCCACGCCTTGGCCAATGGCGCGCACCGGGTGCTCGGCGAGCGACAGGCCGGTCTGCTGCTGGGCTTGTCGATCGGGGACACCCGGGACATGGGACAGGAGGTCGAAGAGGACTTCCGAGCGTCAGGACTGGGGCATCTGGTGGCGGTGTCCGGCTCCAATGTGGCGATGTTCCTGGTTCCGTTCCTGGCCGCTGCGGGGCGCCTCCGGACGCGGCCATGGATCCGCTTCGCGATCGGTGCCTTCGCGGTGGTGTTTTTCGCCCTGATCACCCGGTGGGAGCCGTCCGTCCTGCGAGCCGCGGCCATGGCCATCCTGGCCCTGGCCGGAGCGTGGGCCGGAAGGCCCCGGCGAACCGCCGACGCGCTGGGCATCGCGGTGGTGGTGCTGCTGGTCGCGGATCCTCGTCTGGTGTTCTCGGTGGGGTTCCAGCTGTCGGTGGCTGCCACCGCGGGGTTGGCCACGATGGCCCGCCCGTTGGCCGTCCGTTTCCGGTGGCTTCCGCGAGCGGTGGCCTTGGCCGCGGCCGCGACCGTCGCGGCGCAGGTGGCGGTGACCCCGCTCCTCCTGGCGCACTTCGGGTTGGTCCCCACCGTTGCGCTGATCGCCAACGTCATGGCGGTCCCGGCGGTGCCGCTCGCGCTGCTGAGCGGAACTGTCGCCGCCCTCGCCGGATCCACCTGGGAATCGATGGGCCGCGCCCTCGGAGCCGTAGCCTCACTTCCCCTCGACTACCTGATCGGCCTGGCGGATCGGGCCGCCCGACTCCCGTTCCCGGCGCTGACGGGCATTCGCATGGTCATCCCGTTCGCCGCCCTTGCCGCACTCCTGCTGGCGGCGCGCAAACGTGCGCTTCGTTCGAGCCGGTTCCTGATCCCGGGAGGCCTGGCCGTCCTCATCGTTTCGTGGGCGCCTTGGTCGCCCCCATCCACCCTGACCATCACCTTCCTCGACGTGGGCCAGGGTGACGCCGCAGTGGTGAGGACACCCGAGGGCGCCACGGTCCTGGTCGACGCCGGCCCGGAGGAGCAACAGGTCTCCGCCGACCTAGCCGCTCTCGGCGTCCGGAGGATCGATCTGGCCGTCGCCAGCCACGCCCACGCCGACCACATCGAGGGATTCCCCGCGGTGCTGGCCCGATTTCCCGTCGGGCTGTTCCTGGAGCCCGGTTGCCCATCCGAGTCGCCCTCGTTCCTTCGGCTGCGGGGAGCGTTGAACGACGAGCACGTCACGGTCCGGCACCCGCGCGGTGGGCAGAAGCTTTCGGTCGGCCAGTTGCTCGTCGAGGTCCTCGGCCCCGACCGTTGTTCGCCGCGAGGCGAGGAGCCAAACGACGACTCGCTGGTCCTCCGGCTCTCGTACGGCGGCGCCGTCGTGCTGTTCACCGGCGATGCGGAGGCTCCCGCCCAGCAGGACATGCTCGAGGATCACGATCCCGTCCAGGCCGACGTGCTGAAGGTTCCTCACCACGGCGGTGACACGTCCGATCCGTCGTTCTTCGATGAGGTCGGAGCGCAGCTCGCCGTGGTCAGCACCGGGCCGAACGACTACGGCCATCCCCATCCCGCGGCACTCGACGCGCTCCGCGAAGCGGGCACGGCTATCTACCGGACGGATGTGGGGGGCGCTGTCACCGTCCGGTTCGGGACGGAAGGGGTTCTCGTAGACTCCGAGGCAGCGTGACGCCGGATACCTCCGCGATCCTCCTCCTGTGGGGAGATGACGCCTTCCTGCTACGCGATGCCGCACTGGCCGCGTTCGGAGCGGTTCGTCCCACCGAGGTGGATGCGTCCGAATGGCGGCCTGGGCTGACGGCGGACCTGGCCACGCCGTCCCTGTTCGGGGAGGAACGCGGGCTGCTCGTCACCGAGGCTCAGGACCTTCCGGACGAGGCCATCGATGAGATCGCCGCGTACGCGGGAGTTGCCGCCCCCGGGGCCCGGCTGGTGCTGGCCGTGGTGGTCTCGCCTCGGGCGAAAGGACCGCCCCGCGGCCTCCTCAAGGGCCTGGGGAAGGACATCGAACAGCGGCGGGTGGCCGTCGAACGCAAGGATCTGACGGGCTGGGTGGTGGAGCGGGCCCGGCGCCGCGAGCTCCCCGCCACGCCGCAGGGCGCGGCGGCGCTGGTCCAGACGTTGGGCGACGACCCGGCCATCCTGGACCAAGCGCTGGAGCAGCTGTCGTCATCACACCCATCCGAGGGACTGACCCCGGAGACCGTGGCCGAGCAGTTCCGCGGCCTGGGCGACGCCCGTCTGTGGGAGGTGTGTGACGCGGCGTTCACCGGCGATCTGCGGAAGGCCATGCGGGCTCTGGAGGCGATGCTCGCGGCTGGCGACGAGCCTTTGGCCATCCTGGGCGGGATCGCGGCCCGGCTGCGAGAGCTGATCCGGGTCCAGGCCGTGCCACCCGAGGCCTCGCTAGGTGATCTGGCCAAGCAGGCCGGCCTGCGGTTCGACTGGCAGGGCCGCCGGTATCGGGACCAGGCCCGGCGGTATCCGCCCGGAGCCCTGGAAGCCCTCCATCGCGGCGTGGTGGAGACCGACCGGGCCGTCAAGCAGGGGGCCGGCAGGGCAGAGATTCTGCTGGAGATGCTGGTGGCTGCCATCGCCGAAGCGCCGGAGGGAACGAAGGTTCCGACGGCCTAGGGGAAAAGAAGGAGCCGGCTCCCG
>DASZKM010000016.1:0-25993 GCA_035947055.1 Actinomycetota bacterium | reverse complement strand
CACCGCGGATAGGGCGGCCAGGATGACCAGCGGCGTCGTCATCACCCGGGGGGACTCGTGCGGGTGGCCCTCGCCCCGGTACTCACCGAAGAACGTGAGCCGGATGGCGCGGGTCATGTACAGCGCGGTGATCCCCGCGGTCAGGAAGGCCACGATGAACACGCCGGCCTCGCCACCGCGGAACGCCTCGGCCAGGATCTCGTCCTTGGACCAGAACCCGGCCAGCGGCGGGATGCCGGCCAGGGCGGCGGCGCCGATCAGGAATGTCCGGTAGGTGACGGGCATCGCGGTGCGCAGCCCGCCCATGCTGCTCATGTTGTTGGAGTGAACGGCGTGGATGATCGACCCGGCCCCCAGGAACAGAAGCGCCTTGAAGAACGCGTGGGTGAACAGATGGAAGAACGCCGGCGTGTGGCCGTCCGGTCCCAGCCCCAGCGCGGCCATCATGTAGCCCAGCTGCGACACCGTGGAGTAGGCCAGTACCCGCTTGATGTCGTCCTGGACCAGGGCCAGGAGCGCGGCGATCAGCATCGTGATGGAGCCGATCACCGCCACGGTGACCAGGGCCTGCTCGGACGCGGCGAACACCGCGAACAGCCGGCCCACCATGTACACACCGGCCACGACCATGGTCGCGGCGTGGATCAACGCGGACACGGGAGTGGGCCCCGCCATGGCGTCGGGCAGCCACACGTGGAGCGGGAACTGAGCGGACTTTCCGATCGCCCCGCCGAACAGCAGGAGGGCCGCGCCGGTCAGCACCCCCGTCCCCAGCGCTCCGGTCTCCACCTGGTGGGTGATCTCTCCGATGTCGGCCGTCCCCGCCGCGATGGTCAGCGCGAAGATCCCGAACACGAAAGCCACGTCGCCGGTCCGCGTGGTGATGAACGCCTTGTTGGCGGCGTCCTGGTTGACCTTCTCCTCCCACCAGTGCCCGATCAACAGGTAGGAACAGATCCCCACCAGCTCCCATCCGACCAGCAGCTGGAACAGGTTGGGGGCGATGACCAGGTTCAGCATCGACCCCGTGAACAGCGATAGCGCGGCGAAATACCACGTGATGCGGGGCTCGTCCTTCATGTACCCGACCGAATAGATGTGCACGAGGAGGGACACGGTGGTGACGACCACGAACATCATGGCCGACAGCCCGTCCACGTTCGTGCCCAGCTCCAGTCGGAACGAGCCGAGATGGAACCATTCCCACGTCCGCTGGACGTGCTCGGCTCCGCCCAGCATCTGGAAGAACGCCACCAGCGACAGGAGGAACGAGATACCGACCGCCACGATCCCGATCCCCGCCCCCCGAAGCGGCGTCCGCTTCCCGAAGAACACGATGAGCGCCGCCGAGACCAGTGGGACGACCGGGATCAGCCAGGCCTGCTCAAGCACGGGCGGGCCTCACCACTTCAGCAGGTTGACCTCGTCGACGTTGATGGTCTCCCGGTTCCGGAAGATCAGGATGACGATGGCCAGCCCGATCCCCACTTCCGCGGCGGCCACGGCGATCACGAACAGCGTGAAGATCTGCCCGGCCAGCAGCGTGTTGTCCTGGAAGAACTGGGAGAACGCCACCAAGTTGATGTTCACCGCGTTGAGCATGACCTCGATCGACATCAGCACCAGCACGCCGTTTCGCCGGGCCAGCACGCCGTAGACGCCGACGGCGAACAGGACCGCGGAGAACATGAGGGGGAACGACAGACGGATCACGCCTCGTCCCGCCGGGCCAGGACGATGGCTCCGATCAGCGCGGCCAGGAGCAGGAACGAGACGACCTCGAATGGCAGCACGAAGTTGCGGAACAGACTCTCCCCGACGAGGGCCGTGGACGACGTGGTCAGGTCGATGCGGTCATCACCGAACGCCTGCCACAGCAGCACGATCAGCCCGGCCAGGACGCCCAACCCGACGATGGCCGACAGGCCGCGCTGCTGGTTGTCGAGGGCCTCTCGGCCGATCGGGGCCCGGGTCAGCATCAGCCCGAACAGGAGCAGGACCAAAATCGCTCCCACGTAGATCAGGACCTGCACCCAGGCCACGAACTCGGCGGCCAGCAACAGGTACACGGCGGCCACCGTGGCCAGCGTGACCACCAGGTACAGCGCCGCGTGGACGACGTTGCGGGCGGTGACCAGGCGGACGGCGGCTCCCGCCCCGACGATCCCCAGGACGACGAAGATCCACTCCTGGGTGGTCAACGCCTCATCCCCCGCCCCCAGGCCCGCCCTTCCTGCGGGCGGCTCGGATCCCGGCGGCCTTGGCCCGGCCCTCGGCCACCCGGCGGTCGGTCCCCTTGGCCAGCTCCTCCGACAACACCCGGTCGTACGTGGCCTGGTCCGGTTCCACGTCGGCCTGGACGTCGTGCGGGGGCGGCTGCGCCTCTCCGGGCGCGGGAAGCTCCTCCACCTCCTGAGCGGGCGCGGCCTCGGTCTGGACTTCCGGCGGCTTCTCCGCCTGAGCCGCTGGGGGCGCGACCTGGGCTGGGGCCGGGGGCGCGGCCTCGGCCGGCGGTTTCTCGGGCGCGGCCGTTCCCGGCGCGGCGATCGGCGTGGCCGAGGTGGGGGGCTCCACCGGCGTCCCCGTGGTCGGAGCCTCCTCCGAAGCTTCCGCTCCTTCTTCGAGCTCCGGCGGCGGGAGGACCGTGTACGTCCATTCGGCCAGCGCTTCCTTCTCGTGGGTCAGCTCGGTGATGGAGTACGTGGAGTACTCGAACTCGGGGCTCCAGAACAGCGCGTCGAACGGGCACACCTCGACGCAGATCCCGCAGTACATGCACAGGGCGTAGTCGATCGCGAAACGGTCCAGGACCTTCACCGAGCGGGCCCGGCCCCCCGACGCCGGCTGGTGGGTCTCCTTGTGCGCGTCGATGTAGATGCACCAGTCCGGGCACTCACGGGAGCACTTCCAGCACACCGTGCAGTTCTCGGGCTTGAGGGCGATCACGCCTCGGGTCCGGGGGGGAAGGTCAGGCTTCTCGTGCGGGTACTGCTGGGTGATGGACCGCGACAGCAGTGTCTTCAGCGTGACGAACAGTCCCTTGAGCAACCCGGTGCCGGGGATGGCCTTCGGAGGCCGCTCCTCTTCCCTGCCGATCTCCTGCCGCTCGTCGATGGCCATTACACGAGCACCTGCACGAGCCCGGTGATCAGGATGTTGGCCAGCGACAGGGGGATCAGCACGATCCAGGAGAACCGCTGCAGCTGATCCTCGCGCAGCCGGGGATAGGTGGCCCGGAGCCAGATGATCAGGAAGGACAGGCCGCCGATCTTGGCCGCCATCCAGATGGGCCCCGGGAGGATGGGGCCCAGGTACCCGCCCAAGAACATCACCGACGCCACCGCGGACAGCACCACGATCCCGGCGTACTCGGCCAGCAGGAAGAAGGCGAACTTCATCCCGGTGTACTCGGTGTACGCACCGAAGATGATCTCCGAGTCGGCGATGGGCATGTCGAACGGCGTGCGGATCAGCTCGGCCAGCGACGCCATCATGAAGATCAGGAACCCCACCGGCTGCACCAGCACGAACCAGTAGTCGCGCTGGGCCTCGACGATCCCCACCAGCGACAGGGTCCCGGCCAGCATGGCCACGGCCACCGCGGTGAGGATCAGCGGGAGCTCGTAGGCGATCAGCTGGGCCGCGGCCCGCAGCGCGCCGATCAGCGAGAACTTGTTGGCCGATGCCCAACCGGCCATCAGCACCCCGATCACCTGCACGGCGGAGATGGCCATGATGAAGAACAGCCCCACGTCGAGGTTCTCGGCCCACACCGTGGGGTCGAACGGGACCACGACGAGCACAAGGACCACGGGGACCAGGAACACCGCCGGGGCCAGCGAGAACACCCACCGGTCGGCGGCCCGGGGGATGACGTCCTCCTTCTGGATGAACTTCACACCGTCGGCGATGAGCTGTGCCCATCCGTGGAACCGGCCCGCCTCCATGGGCCCCAGCCGGTGCTGCATGTGGGCCAGCACCTTGTGTTCCGCGTAGCCCACGGCCAAGGGAGCGGTGAGGAAGAACCCCATGACCAGGCCGACCTTGATCAGCAGGATGACCCACACGTTGTTGAAGATCTGATCGACGAAGCTCATCCGGGCTGCTCCTCGCCGGTTTCCTCTTCGCCAGGCCAGGGCTTCGCCACCCGGGTCATGAGCGTGAAGTCTTTCCGCAGCGGCATCCCCTCGAACTGCTCGGGCAACAGGAGTTTCACCAGCTGCGGATGGCCGTCGAACCGGATCCCGAACAGCTCCCACGTCTCGCGCTCGTGCCAGTTGGCCCCCGGATACAGGTCGGAGATGCTGGGGCAGGTGGGCTCGTCCTTGTCGCAGGCCACCTTGACCCGGACGTGGTGCCGCCGGCTGGTGGAGGAGACCTCGGTGACCACGTCGAACCCCCGCTCGCCCCAGTCCACCCCCCCGGTGTACTCGAAGAAGTCGCAGGCGAAGTCGGCGTCATCGCGGAGGGTCTTGATCACGTCCCGGTAGTGGTCGGCACCGACGCGGACGACAGGCTGGTCCAGCGGCTCACCGGCCTCGAGGATGTCCTCCCCGAACCGGGCCCGGAGCCGCCGGGTGATCTCAGTCGCCGGCAGGGGCCCCGGTGAGCTTGCCACTCCACTTCTCCCGGATGTCTTCGCCGGCGATCTTCTCCTGGAGCTTGATGATCCCGTGCAGCAAGGCCTCGGGCCGCGGCGGGCAGCCCGGCACGTACACGTCGACGGGCACGATCTGGTCGACGCCCTTGGTCACCGAATACGAGTCCCAGTACGGCCCACCGCAGTTGGAGCACGAGCCGAAGGAGATCGTGTACTTGGGGTCGGGGATCTGGTCGTACACCCGCTTCAGCGCGGGGGCCATCTTGTCCGTCACCGTCCCGGCCACCACGAGCAGGTCCGCCTGCCGGGGACCGTGGGCGAACGGGATCACGCCGAGGCGGATGAAGTCGTGTTTGGAGGTCGAGGTGGCGATGAGCTCGATCGCGCAGCAGGCCAGCCCGAAGTTCATGACCCACAAGGAGTACTTCCGCCCCCAGTTCAGCAGGAACTTGACCGGCTGGATCTGGACCAGGGGCGTCCGCTCGATCAGGCCCACTTGAGGACCCCCTTCTTCCAGGCGTACACCAGCCCGGCGGCCAGGATGAGGATGAAGATGGTCATCGACACCACCGCGTACATCCCCAGCCGCTCGAACACCACGGCCCACGGGAACAGGAACACGCTCTCGACGTCGAAGATCACGAACAGGAAGGCGTAGATGTAGTAGCGGATCTGGCTCTGGGACCAGCCCTCGCCGACCGGGTCGATCCCGCACTCGTAGGTGGTGAGCTTCTCGGGGAGGAGCCGTCGGGGGGCCACGGCCCGGGCCGCCAGGATCGCCACGACCACCAGGCCCGCGCCCGCCACGGCGAGGGCCACAAGTGTTCCGTAGGACGCGAAGTAGTCGCTCACGCTTGTGAACGGATTCTCAAGCGGATTCTACCTCTCTGTCGGCGCCGCACCGGGCGGCGATGAACCGGGCCAGGTGAACCAGGGCTTCCCGGGCGAGTCCCTCAGGCAGCAGCTGCGCCTCTCCCACCGCCCGCTCCACCTCGCGGGCCACGACAGCCCGGGCCTGGTCCAGGGAGCCATCCGATCGCACGATCTCCAGAGCTCCGGCTAGGCGCTCGTCCTGTGGGGGCCCGGCCTCCAGGAGGGCCCGAAGCCGGTCTCGCCGGGAAGACTCCCGCAGCGCGTAGATCACGGGAAGCGTGTACACCCCTTCCCGGAGGTCCGCCCCAGGCTCCTTGCCCAACGTGGCACGGTCAGAGGTGAGGTCCATGATGTCGTCGGACAGCTGGAAGGCCACCCCCAGGGCCCGCCCGAACCGGTCCAGGCCTTCGATGACATCGATCCCGGTCCCCGACAACATCCCGCCCAGCCGGCACGACGTGGCGATGAGTGACGCGGTCTTCCTCCGGATGATGTCCAGGTACGCCTCCTCGTCGGCGTCCACCCGGCCGGCGGCCTGGACCTCCAGGATCTGGCCCTCGCACACGGTGGCGATGGTCAGGGCCAGGAGCCTGGTGACGTCGCCCCCAAGGGCGGCGGAGATCTCTGATGCCCGGGCGAACAGGAAGTCCCCGGTCAGGATGGCCACGGTGTTGTCCCACCGGGCATTGGCGGAGGGGATCCCCCGACGAGTCTCGGCCTCGTCGATGACGTCGTCGTGATGGAGCGTGGCCAGGTGGGTGAGCTCGATGGCCACCGCCCCGGGCACCAGCCGCTCGTCGTCGGGGTCGCCGAGGTTTCCGGCCAGCATGACCAGCAGCGGGCGGAATCGTTTCCCACCGGCGGACAGGAGGTACCTGGCCGCCTCGGACACCAACGGGATCTCCGAGCCGGCAGCGCCGGACAGCTCGCTCTCCACCCGTGCCAACCGGTCGCGGACCCGTTCCTCCAGGGCGGGGTCCGGAGCCCGGAGGTCGGCCCAGCTCAAGTGGGCGGTCACGGGGTCGGGAGTCACCACCGGAGCACCGCCACCGATCGGAGCGGATCGAGCAGGAGCGAGGGAACAACGCCGAGGATCACCGTGACCGCCGCCGCGGCGGCCAGGCCCCAGGCCGGGCCCGGCGATGCGGGCACCCTTTCGGCTTCCTCCACGTCCTCCATGTACATCAACCAGATGACCCGGATATAGAAGAACGCCGCCACGACGCTGGCCAGCACGGCGATAACCACCAGCGACGTCAATCCGGCGTCCACCGCGGCCAGGAACACCACCCATTTGGCCATGAACCCCGCGGTGGGCGGAAGCCCGGCCAGCGACAGGAGGAACAGCGCCAGGAGCGCGGCGGCCAGGGGGTTGCGGCGGCCCAGCCCCCGGTACGAGCGGAGGGACGTTCGTTCTTCGGTGAACCGGGACACCAGAAGCACGACGCCGAAGGCACCCAAGATCATGGCCACGTACGCCACCAGATAGAACATCGCGCCGGCGATCCCCTCCTGGTTCGCGGCGGCCACGCCCACCAGCACGAACCCGGCGTGAGCGATCGAGGAGTACGCCAGCAGCCGCTTCACGTCGTCCTGGGCGATGGCCAGGAGCGAGCCGATCACCATGGTCAGCGCGGCCAGCACGTACAGCGCGGGGAGGATCTCCCAGGACAGCGGCCCCAGGGCGATGGACGTCACCCGGATGAGGGCCGCGAACCCGGCCACCTTGGTTCCGGCGGCCATGAACCCGGTCACAGGAGTCGGAGCTCCCTGGTACACGTCCGGGGTCCACATGTGGAACGGCACCGCGGCGACCTTGAACGCGAACCCCACGGCCAGCAGTCCGGCGGCGGCCAGGGGCAAGGCCAGATCGCGGGCCCCGGCCAGCTCGTCGGCGATCCCCGCCAGGCTGGTGGTCCCCGTGGCCCCGTAGGCCAGGGCGATCCCGTACAGGAAGAACGCCGAGGAGAACGCGCCGAGCAGGAAGTACTTCAGGCTGGCCTCCTGCGATTCCAGCCGGGCCCGAACGAACCCCACCATCACGTACAGCGACAGCGAAAGGACCTCCAGGGCCAGGAACACCACGATGAGGTCGGCCGCCGCGGCCAGCAGCGTCATGCCCGACGTGCAGAACAGAAGGAGCGCGTGGTACTCGCCGCGGACCTCCCCGCTCCGGGCGACGTACGGCGTGGAGAGCAGCACCGCGATCAGCGCGCTGGCCAGGATCACCGCCCGGAAGAACAGCGCGTAGCCGTCGGACGCGACCATGTCGCCCAGCACGGTCAAGCCGTGCGCGTCCGGATCGCCCCACTGAGCGATGAGCGGGATCGCCGCGCCCACGATCCCCGCCGCGGCCAGCAGCCCCAGCGTCGGGGCCGAGCGGATCGGCCGCACGGCATCCCACAGCAGGATGAGGATGCCCACCGAAACCAGCACGATCTCCGGCAGGATCGGGGTCAGGGCCAGCTGCGGGGTCTCCACGCCCGGGCCCGGCACGTCAGTCTCCCTCCGCCGCGGACGGGTTCAGCGGCTCCGCACCGGGTTCGATAAAGGAGACCAGCTTCGGTTCGGGCTCGACGGCGATGAAGGACGCGTGCCGGTCGGCCGCCGGCTCGATTCGCTCCAGCAACGGCTTGGGGAACACCCCGATGCCCACGATGGCGGCGGTCACCGGGATGAGGATCGCGTAGTCGCGAGCGGTGAGATCGGGCGTGTTCTCGAGCTCGGCGGGAAGGTCGCCGTGCATCGCTCGTTGGTACGCCCACAAGAGATAGATCGCGGAGAGCACCACCCCCAGCGCGGCGATCACCGCCAGGATGCGCGAGGCCTCGAAGGTCCCCAGCAGGATGAGGAACTCGCCCACGAACCCGTTCAGTCCTGGAAGTCCCAGCGACGACAGCGCCACCAGCAGGAAGAACCCGGCCAGCACGGGAACGCGGCGGCCCAACCCGCCGAGCTTCCGCAGATCCCTCGTGTGCGTCCGGTCGTACAGCATCCCCACGATGAGGAACAGGGCCCCGGTGGACAGCCCGTGGTTGACCATCTGGATGACGCCGCCGGACATCCCCTGGAGGGTCCCGGCGAAGATGCCCAGGACCACGAACCCCAGGTGCGACACGCTGGAATAGGCCACCAGCCGTTTCACGTCGTCCTGGATCAGCGCCACCACCGCGCCGTACACGATCCCGATCACGGCCAGAACCGAGACGAATCCGCGGAGATCCACCGACGCATCGGGGAACAGCGACAGGTTGAACCGGATCAGGCCGTAGGCACCGATCTTCAACAGGACGCCGGCCAGGATCACCGACCCCGCGGTGGGCGCCTCGGTGTGGGCGTCGGGCAGCCACGTGTGCAGGGGGAACAGCGGGACCTTCACGGCGAACGCAACGAAGAACGCCAGGAACAGCCATCGTGCGGTGGCAGCGGCCAGCGGCAACGCTTGGAGCTCGCGGAGGTCGAACGTCGGCGCTCCCAGCTCGGTGCCGGCCCGGAAGTACAGGAACAGGATGGCCACGAACAGCAGCGCCGAGCCGGCCATCGTGAACAGGAAGAACTTCACCGCTGCGTACACCCGCCGTCCCGTTCCCCAGATCCCGATGATCAGGTACATCGGGAACAGCAGCCCTTCGAAGAACACGAAGAACAGGAGCAGGTCGAGAGCCACGAACACCCCGAGCATCGCGGTCTCCAGCGCCAGCAGCGCGGCCATGAACGCCACGGGCTGCCGCTCGATCTTCCACGACGCCAGGATGGCCAGCGGCATCAGGAACGTGGTTAGCAGGAGCATGAACACGCTGATACCGTCGACACCCAGCACGTACCGGAAGTTGAGAGGGCCGACCCATTCGGCCTGCTCGACCAGCTGGAACCCCGGCTCGCCGCCCCGGAACGCCCCGAGCAGGCCAAGCGAGAGCACGAAGGTGACCACCGACACCAGCAGCGCCCACCTGCGGGCCCACGCCGCGCGGCGGGCCGTTCCCGCCATCGGGAGGAGGAGGACCGCGCCGGCCAGCGGAGCGAACACCGTCACCGACAGCCACGGAAACTCGGCGGGCATCTACGTCCTCCCCAACACGACGAGCAGCACGATCACCGCGCCCAGGAGGTAGGCCACGGCGTAGCTCCGCACCAGACCCGTCTGCACCCGCCGGCCGGCACGAGCCAGCCCGGCGAACACACGGCCCAGTCCGTTCACCGCGCCGTCGATGACCCGCTGGTCGACCACGAACGCGGAGAAGGCGGACGTGGCTTTCGCCGGCAGGACCACGAACCGGCCGTAGACGTCGTCGACGTACAGGCCTCGAGCAAGGGCGCGCCGGAGCGCGACGTACCGTTCGCGCAGGGCCTGCCAGTCGACCCTCCCCGATATGTACACCCGCCATCCCAGCGCCAGCCCGGCCACGGCCACGCCCGTGGCGATGACGCCCAGCCACAGCTCCGACAGCCCGCCGCGGGCGTGCCCCGCCTCACCGAGCTCCAGGAACCCGTGGATGGTCCCGGTCTCCGCCGACAGTCCCAGCAACCCGCCGGCAACCGTGCCGACCCCCAGCAGCAACACCGGGATGTTCATCAGCGGCGGCGGCTCGTGCGGATGGGCCTGGTGCCGCGGGCGGCCGGCGAACGTCAGGAAGAACGCCCGGGCGATGTAGAACCCGGTGAGCCCCACGGCGATCAACCCGACGAGCCAGAGGACGAAGCCGCCGGCGTACGCCGCGGCCAGGATCTGGTCCTTGCTGAAGAACCCGGCGAAGATGGGGATGCCGGCCAGGGCCAGCGCGCCGACAGCGAAGAACGCGGTCGTTCGCGGCATGCGCGGGGCCAGCCCTCCCAGCCGCATCATGTTCATCTCCCCGTCCGTGGCGTGGCTGACGTTGCCCGCCGTCAGGAACAGGAGGGCCTTGAAGAACGCGTGGGCCACCAGGTGGAAGATGGCCACGGCGTACGCTCCCACGCCGGCGGCCAGGAACATGTAGCCGATCTGGCTGATCGTGGAGTACGCGAGGACCCGTTTGAGGTCGTCCTGGCCGATGGCCGACAGCCCCGCGTAGAGCGCGGTGACCACGCCCACCACGGCGACCACCCCCAGCGCGACCGGCGACGCCTCGAAGATCGGCGCCGCCCGGACCACCAGGTACACCCCCGCGGTGACCATGGTCGCCGCGTGGATCAGGGCGGAGACCGGCGTGGGACCCTCCATCGCGTCGGGGAGCCACGTGTGCAGTGGCAGCTGCGCGGACTTGCCCACCGCCCCTCCCAGCAGCAGCAAGCTGATGGCCGTCGCCGTGGCCGGAGCCAGGCCCCCGGCGGCGCCGAACACGTCGTCGAACCGCACCGATCCGAACGTGGAGAAGATCAGGAAGATGCCCAGGAGCATCGCCGTGTCCCCGATCCGGGTGACGATGAACGCCTTCTTCCCCGCATCAGCGGCCGCCTTGCGCTCGAACCAGAACGCGATCAGCAGGTAGGAGCACAGACCGACGCCTTCCCAGCCGACGTACAGCAGGACGAAGTTGTTGGCCAGGACGAGCGTGAGCATGGCCGCCACGAACAGGTTGAGATAGGCGAAGTACCTCGGATACCTCGGGTCCCCATGCAGGTACTCCATCGAGTACACGTGGATCAGGAACCCCACCCCGGTCACGGTGAGCACCATGACCAGCGACAGCGGATCGACGCGGAGCTCGACGGGAGCGCGCAGCGCGCCGACCGCGATCCAGTCGAACAGCGTCCGCGTGACCTCGCGGGACTCGGCCGGCAGCGCCAACAGGTCCCTGAGGATCAGCAGCCCCACCACGAACGAGAGTCCGACCGTCAGAGACGCCAGGCCGCCGGCCACCCCTCGCAACCGACGCCCGGCCACCAGGAGCGCGACCGCGCCTCCCAGGGGAAGGGCCGGGACCAGCCAGATCTGATCGATCACGGGCCTCTCACCACCGGAGGAGGTTCACGTCGTCGACGTTCGCGGACACACGCCGCCGGAAGATCGACACGATGATGGCCAGTCCCACCACCACCTCCGCGGCGGCCACGACCATCGAGAAGAACGCCAGCACCTGGCCGTCGACCTGGCCCAGGTGACGGGAGAACGCGATCAGCGACAGGTTCACGGCGTTCAGCTGCAGCTCGATCGACATGAAGATGACCAGCGCGTTGCGCCGAACCAGGACACCGACTGTCCCGATCGTGAACAGCACCGCCGAGAGCAGCAGGAAGTAGGCGATCGGGGTCCTCACGTCACCGGCTCCCGCTGGGGCTCCGCCGCCCGCATGGCCACCGGGACCGGAGCAGCCGGCGGTTCGCGGCGGCGGGCCAGCACGATGGCGGCGATGGCCGCCACGATCAGCAGGATCGAGGTGACCTCGAACGGGAACACGTACCGGGTGAACAGCGTGCGAGCGACGGCCTCGACGTTATCCCCCTGCACCGGCGTGAGGGCCACGCCGGCTGTTCCGACGCCCAGGCGCACGGCGGCCACCACCTCGGCCACCAGCAGCGCGGCCAGCCCGATGGCCAGGGGGCGCTGTCCCCGGATCGTCTCCACCAGCGCTTCGCGCCGGTCCACGCCCAAGAACATGATCACGAACAGGAACAGCACCATGATGGCGCCCGCGTACACGATGACTTGCACCGCGGCCAGGAAGTGCGCGTCGAGCAGCACGAAGAACACCGCCAGCGTGAACTGGTTGAGGATCAGGAGCAGCGCGGCGTGGACCGCGTTCCGCTGGAACAGCATCAGTACCCCCGCCCCGGCGCTCACCGGAGCGACCAGCCAGAACACCAGAAGATCCATTCGCTACCCCTGGTCCGTGGCCGGAGCCGTCCCCAGCGGCAGCGGCGGGGTGAGCAGCTCGTCCTTCTCCAGGATGGCGCCCTCGCGCGTATCCCACGACAGCTCGAACACGTTGGTCAGGGTCAGGGCCCGCGTGGGACACGCCTCGACGCACAGGCCGCACATGATGCACCGCAGGTAGTTGATCTGGTACACGCTGGCGTACCGCTCCCCCGCCGACACCGGACGCTCGGGGTCGTTGTCCTCGCCCTCCACATAGATGGCATCCGCGGGGCAGGCCCATGCGCACAGCTCGCACCCGATGCACTTCTCCTGCCCGTTGTCGTGCCGGTTCAGGAGGTGCCGGCCGATGTGCGAGCGCTCGGGCAGCGGGCGGATCTCCTTCGGGTACTGGGCCGTGACCGGCTTCCGGAACAGATGGCGGAACGTGACGCCCAGGCCCTTGAGGAACTCGACGATCATCGTCTGACCTCCGGGGGCGGCTCCGCGGGAACCGACCCCACGGCCGCCTCGGCGGGTTTCTTCCTGGAGAACATCGGAGCGACCAGTGACGCCGCCAGCGCGACACCGGCGGCGATGGCCACCGTGCGGAAGATCGTGTCCCGGCCAAGCACGTCGGGAAGCACCACGATGGCCCCGGTGGCCAGGATCCACACCAGCCCCCAGGGGATGACCACCTTCCATCCGAAGTTCATCAGGCGGTCGTACCGGATCCGCGGGATCGTGGCCCGGATCCAGAAGAAGACGAAGATCAGCGCGGCCACCTTCAACGAGAACCACAGCAGCGGCCACAGCCAGGGCAGGAAGTCGAAGATCGGGCCCCGCCACCCACCCAGGAAGAGCGTCGCGGCCACGGCGGAGATCGTGATCAGGTGGAGGTACTCGGCCAGGAAGAACATCGCGAAGCGGATCCCCGAGTACTCGGTGTGGTACCCGGCCACCAGCTCCGTCTCCGATTCCGGGAGATCGAACGGCGGGCGGTTCGCTTCCGCCAGCGCCGCGTAGCCGAAGATCAGGAACGCCGGGAACTGGGGGATGATGTTCCAGATCCGGTCCTGCGCGGCAACGATCTCCGACATCCGCATCGTGCCCGTGTACATCAGGACCGCGGCCACCCCCAGCCCCATCCCCACCTCGTACGAGATCATCTGCGCGGCGGATCGGATCCCGCCCAGCAGTGGGTACGCCGAGCCCGACGACCATCCGGCCAGGACCACCCCGTAGATGGCCAGCGACCCCATGGCCAGGAAGAACAGGACCCCCACGTTGAGGTCGGCGATCTGGAACGGGATGGTTCGGCCGAACAGCTCGATCTCGGTGCCGAACGGCACGACCGCGAAGGCCAGGATGGCCGGGATCAGCGAGGCGATCGGGGCCAGGGCATAGACGGGACGATCGGCTTCCTTCGGGGTGATGCCTTCCTTGAAGAACAGCTTGATGCCGTCGGCCAGCGTGACCAGCATCCCGAACGGGCCGGCGCGCGTGGGGCCCAGCCGGGTTTGCATGTCGGCCACCACCTTGCGCTCGGCCCACACCTCGACCATCACCAGGACGAGCAGGACCGCGAACACGATGACGACGCGGGCGAGCAGAAGGATCCAGTCCACCAGGTCCATCAGCCCGCCGCCTCCACGGCCGCGGTGGCCGGCTCCACGGTGGCCATCGCCCGCGTGGTGCCGGACAGCAGGACGTTGGCCCGGAACCCGCGCTGGTTGTACGGCACGAACGCCGCGCCCTCCACGATCCCGGCGCTGACCCGCACCGGTAGCCGGGCCTCGCCGGCCTCGGTGCGCACCACGGCCTCGTTCCCTTCTGCCAGACCGAGCCGCGTGGCGTCCCCCGGATTCACCTCCACGAAGGAGTCGGTTCCCAGCGCGGCCTTCAGCTCGTCGGCGTCGACGGACAACCGCCCTTCGTCCACCAGTAACGGATACGTGAACAGCTCCAGCCCCTCGGCTTCGGGCCGCGGCTCCCGGCGACTGCCGCCCGGTGAGATCGAAACCGAGCGAGGCGCCAGCAGGTTGCCCATCTCCGTGTGCAGGGCCTCCAGCGACGAGAACCCCATATCCGCGCCGAGCGTCTCGGACAGCTCCTGGAAGATCTGCCAGTCGGGACGCGACAGACCTTCGGGGCCACGTACCGGCGTGATGCGCTGGCCTCGGCCCTCCCAGTCCGTGAAGTGACCCTCCTTCTCCAGGAACGCCGCCGCGGGGAGCACCGCGTCCGCGGACTGCCCCTCCGATCCGAGCGAGATGTCCTGGACCACGAGGAAGGGCACGTTCTCCAGAGCGCGATCGGCCAGCGCGGCGTCCGGGAAGTCGCCTCGCAGGTCGGCTCCGATCAGATACAGGAGATCGAGCTCTCGTCGGGCGGCCGCCTCCAGGATGGTCCGTGCGTCGCGGCCCGGCTCCCCCGGGATCGATCCCCACAACGGCTCGACCTCGCCGCGCTCGGACTCGTCGTCCACCGCCCGGCCGCCGGGGAGCAGCCCCGGATGCAGGCCGGCCCGCAGCGCGCCGCGGTCGCCGGCCCGCCTGGACAGGAAGGCGAACCGGGCCCCCAGGCTCTGGGCCATGCTCACGGCCATGCTCACCGCGCCGGGACTGGCCGCCAACCCCGGGCCGGCCAGGATCACCGCTGAGCCGCCGGCTTCCCCCAGCGCCGCCGTGACCCGCGCGGCGGCGGAGTCCCCGCCGGAGGCCGCCACGATCTCTTCGAGAACGTCGGCCTCGCCGCCGGGCCGGCATGGGATGTGCTCCGCAACGTCGGTCAGCGCCGTGCGGCGAGGGTGGATCACGAACACCCGTGCACCCGTCTTCCGAACGGCCTTGCGGATCCGCAGGTGGAGGATGGGAAGCTCCTCGCGCGCGTCCAGCCCCACCACCACGATCGCCCCCGCCTTCTCCAGGTCTCGGTACGTGACCCCCGGCCCCGCGGCCGCGGCCCGCTCCACGTCGAGCGGCACGTCCTGCGTCCCGGTCAGGCGGTGGTCTACGTCGTTGGTCCGGAACGCGGTCCGGGCCAGCTTGGACAGCGCGTAGGCGTCCTCGTCGGTGAGCCGGCCGCCGGCCAGCACCGCCACCCGTCCGCCGCGGGCTCGCTCCGCGATGGCCCCGAACACTTCCGCGAACGACGCCGGCTCCAGTCCGGGGACCCGGAGCAGCGGCGTCGTGACCCGGTCCCGGTCGGGGAACCGGAACGCGTACCGGCCCTTGTCGCACAGCCAGGCGTCGTTGACCTCCGGGTTGTCCCGGGCCTGATGACGGACGACCTCGCCGCGGCGGATGTCGACGCGGATCGTGCACCCGCACGCGCAGTGCGGACACACGGAGTCCGCGGACTTCAGGTCGAACGGGCGGGCGGCGAACCGGTACGTCTCCGACGTCAGCGCCCCGACCGGACAGATCTGCACGGTGTTCCCGGAGAACGGCGAGCGGAAGTCCTCGCCCGGGGCGATGGCCACCTGCTGGGCCGCGCCCCGGTCGAACATCTCGATGAACTGCTCGCCGGAGATCTCCTCGCAGAACCGGGTGCACCGCGTGCACAGCACGCACCGTTCCCGGTCCAGGAGGACCAGCGGCGAGAGCGGGATGGGCTTCCGGAACACGCGCTTGGGGTCGATGTACCGGCTCTCGCCCGGGCCCCACGCCAGGGCCTGATCCTGCAGCGGGCATTCACCGCCCCGGTCGCACACCGGGCAGTCGAGGGGATGGTTGATGAGCAGGAGCTCGAGCATCCCCTCCTGGGCCTTGTGGGCCATCTCACTGGTGTGCTGGGTGCGGACCACCATCCCTTCCTCTACCGGCGTGGTGCACGAGGTGATCGGCTTCCGCTGGCCTTCGACCTCCACGATGCACTGGCGGCACGCACCGACGGGGTCCAGGTACGGGTGCTCGCAGAACCGAGGGATCTCGATGCCCAGCGACTCGGCGGCCCGGATGACCAGCGTGCCGGCGGGCACCGTGACCTCCTGGCCGTCGATGGTCAGCGTCACCCGGCCGTTGTCACTCACCGAAGCACCTCTCCCAGCTCGACGACGCCGGTGACGCCGGCTTCCCGCGGCTCGGCCGCGCCCAGGGCGGGACGCTCGCGCAACGGGCAGCCGCCCACCCTGACGTGCTCCAGGTATTCGCCGCGGAAGAACTTGATCGACGAGTGGATGGGGGACACGGCACCGTCGCCCAGCGCACAGAAGTTCTTGAACAGCATGTTGTCGCCGACATCGACCATGACGTCGACGTCCTCGCTCCGGCCGCCGCCGTTCTCCATCCGGTACAGGACCTTGGTCAGCCACCACGTGCCCTCCCGGCATGGCGTGCATTTGCCGCACGACTCGTGGGCATAGAACTGAGTGAATCGGAGCGCGGCGTCGACCACGCAGTCCGACTCGTCAAGCACGATGACCGCGCCGGTTCCGAGCAGCGATCCCGCCGCGGTGATGGACTCGAAGTCCATCGGCGTGTCCAGGTGGTCGTCGGTCAGGAACGGCGTGGACGAGCCGCCCGGTGTCCACGCCTTCACCCGCTTGCCGTCGGGAACGCCGCCGGCCAGCTCGTCGATGACGACCCGGGCCGGGGTGCCCATCGGCGCCTCGTAGTTGCCGGGCCGGGCCACCTTGCCCGAGACGCAGAAGATCTTCGTTCCGGTCGACTTCTCCGGGCCGATCCCGGCGAACCAGTCCGCGCCCCGGGCCAGGATGTGCGGGACGGCCGAGAGCGTCTCCACGTTGTTGATCACCGTCGGAGCGCCGTACAGGCCGACCACGGCGGGGAACGGCGGGCGCAGCCGGGGCTGCCCGCGCTTGCCCTCCAGCGATTCCAGCAGCGCGGTCTCTTCCCCGCACTCGTACGAGCCGGCGCCACGGTGGAGCACGATGTCCAGGTCCTGGTCGCTTCCGGCGATCCCCCGGCCCAGGTACCCGCGGTCGTATGCCTCGGCCACCGCCCGTTCCAGCTGCCTCCCGGCGTACAGGAACTCGCCGCGCAGGTAGACGAATGCCGTGCGGCATCCGATGGCGTGCGAGGCGATCGCGACCCCTTCCAGGAGCTGATGAGGGTCACGCTCCAGCAGCTCCCGGTCCTTGAACGTCCCCGGCTCCCCCTCGTCCGCATTGCAGACGACGTACTTCGGCGTGCTCTGGGCCTTTGCCGTGAACTCCCACTTCAGGCCGGTGGGAAATCCGGCGCCGCCCCGGCCCCGCAGCCCCGACGCCTTGACGGCCTCGATCACGTCGGACGGCGACATCGACAGGGCCTTCTTCAGCCCCTCGTAGCCGCCGGACCGCAGGTACCCGTCGATGGTGTCGGCACCGTCGGTCCTCCACCGGGCGGTGAGGACCGGCTCGAACTCAGCCACGGTCGTCTCCCAGGCCGGCCAGGATCCGCGCGGTGGCGTCGTGGGGAACCGGCTTCGGCCCGCGCGACGGTTCCGGCACGTCGTCGTTGCGCAGCCGCTCGACCATCTCCGCCACCTCGTCCTCGGTCACCCGGTCGTAGTTGCAGTAGTTCACCTGGACCACGGGAGCGGCGTCGCACGCGCCGAGGCACTCCACCTCCTCGACCGTGAGCCCCGACTCGCCATCGTCCGACTGGCCGCCGGCTGCCTCGACCGCGCGGTCGAAGACCCGCCGCCCTCCGGCCAGCGCGCACGACAGGTTGGTGCACACCGAGATCAACCACCGGCCGGTCGGCGCTTCCTTGAACATCGTGTAGTAGGTGGCCACGGCTTCGACCTCCGCCGTGGTCAGCCCCAGGAGCTCGGCGGCCTCGCGCAGCCCCTCCCGGCTGACGTGGCCCTCCGCCGCTTGCATCAGGTACAGCAACGGAAGCAGCGCCGACCGCGGCTCGGGGTACCGGTCGATGACCTCCTGGGCCTTGGCCCGCAGCTCGTCCGACAGCACAGCCATCAGCGGTCCACTCCCCCCATCACGGGGTCCACGCTGGCCACACACGCGACGACATCCGCCAGGAGCCGCCCTCGGACCATCTCCGGAAGCGCGGGGAGGTTGCAGAACGACGGATCGCGAACGCGCACGCGGTACGGACGGATGCCGCCGTCGGAGACCACGTAGTACCCGAGCTCGCCGCGGGGCGACTCCACCGCGGTGTACACCTCACCGGCCGGCACGCGGATGCCCTGCGTGACGATCTTGAAGTGGTTGATGAGCGCCTCCATCGAGTCCTCCATGATGTGGCGCACGTATTCCTCGGAGTTCCCGATGCCGTCGGGCCCCACCGACAGCTGCGCGGGCCACCGCAGCTTGGGGTCCTCGATCATCACCGGCCCGTCCTCCAGCCTGTCCAGCGCCTGCTCGGCGATGCGAAGCGACTGCCGCATCTCCTCGATGCGGATCGCGTACCGCGCGTAGGAGTCGGCCTCGGTGCGAGTCGGCACGTCGAACTCGTAGCCCGCGTACTCGTCGGCGAACGGCCCCGGCGCCACGCGGAGGTCGTGCGACACGCCGGCCGCTCGAAGCATCGGGCCCGTGACGCCCAGCTCCAGGGCGCGATCGGCCGCCAGGATGCCCACGCCCCGGTTCCGCTCCAGCCAGATCGGGTTCCGGGAAAGCAGGTCCTCGTATTCGTCGATGCGCCCCGGCATCACCTTCAGGAACTCCCGCACCTTCTCCTCGCCGCCCTCCGGAAGATCCATGGACAGCCCGCCGACCCTCACGTACGCGTGGTTCATCCGCAGCCCGGAGAACATCTCGAAGATGTCCAGGATCAGCTCCCGCTCCCGGAAGCCGTACAGCATCATCGAGATCGCTCCAAGCTCGAGCGACGTGGTGGCCAGCCACACCAGGTGACTGGCGATGCGGTTGAGCTCGCACACCAGCACGCGGATGGTCCGGGCCCGAGCCGGCGCCTGGATCCCCAGCAACCGCTCCACCGACATGCAGTACGCCACCTCGTTGAAGAACGGCGCCAGGTAGTCCATCCGGGTGACGAACGTCACGCCCTGTTGCCACGTGCGGTACTCGGCGTTCTTCTCGATCCCGGTGTGGAGGTACCCGACGATCGGCTTGAGGTCGACGACGGTCTCGCCGTCGAGGGTGAGCAACAGCCGGAGCACCCCGTGGGTCGAGGGGTGTTGCGGACCCATGTTGACCACCATGAGGTCGTCGCGGAGCCGGCCCGCTTCCACCCGGGTGGCCTCGCCTTCCGCGGGGATGCGGACGTCGCTCACAGCGCGCGCTGATCGGGCGGCGGGACCCACGCCCCCTTGTACTGCGTGGGAACCCCGCCGAGCGGGTGGTCCTTGCGCAACGGATGGCCCTCCCAGTCGTCGGGCATCAGGATCCGGCGGAGGTTCGGGTGCCCGTCGAACGTGACCCCGAAGAAGTCGTACACCTCCCGTTCGTGCCAGTCGGCGGCGGGGAACACCGACACCGCCGAGTCGGTCCGCAGGTCGTCCGGTGGAAGGCCCGTCTTCACCCGAACCCGGTGCCCGTGCTCCGGCGACAGAAGGTGATAGGCCATCCAGATGCGAGGGTCCCGGCCCGGCCAGTCCGTACACGACACGTCGGCCAGGAACGAGAGCCGCAGCTCGTCGTCGTCGCGCAGCCGGCGCAACGTCTCGATCAGCTGGCCGCGATCCACGGTGATCGTGACCTCGTCGCGGGCCACGAGGACGTCGGGCCACCGGTCCCGGAGCCGTCCGGCCACGTCCTCGGCCGTCACTTGAACGTCCCCCTCTTGGAGATCTTCTCGTGGAGCTGGAGGATCCCGTACATCAGCATCTCGGGGCGGGGCGGGCACCCCGGCACGTAGATGTCGACCGGGACGACGGTGTCCACCCCTTGTACGAGCGCGTAGTTGTTGAACATCCCACCGGAAGAGGCGCACACACCCATCGAGATGACCCACTTCGGCTCGGGCATCTGGTCGTAGATCTGCCGGAGGATGGGAGCCATCTTCTGCGACAGCCGCCCGGCCACGATCATCAGGTCGGCCTGCCGTGGCGACGCTCGGAAGATCTCCATCCCCCACCGGCCCACGTCGTAGTGGGCGGCGCCCATGGCCATCATCTCGATCGCGCAGCATGCCAGCCCGAACGTCACCGGCCACGTGGATTGCTTGCGGGCCCAGTTCACGGCCTTGGCCAGGGTGGTGGTCATGATGCCCCGCTTGACCTCTTCCTCCAGCGCCCGCTGCTCGACGTCAGTCACTGCCCCACTCCAGCCCGCCGCGCTGCCAGACGTACACGTAGGCCACGAACACCAGCCCGATGAAGATGGCCATCTCCACCAGGCCGAACAGCCCCAGTTGGCGGAACGTCACCGCCCACGGGAACAGGAAGATGATCTCGATGTCGAACACGATGAACAGCATGGCCACCACGTAGAACTTCACCGGGAAGCGTTCCCGGGGCAGTCGTTCCGGCACCACGCCGCACTCGTACGGCGCGAGCTTGGCCGGCGTGGGCCGCTTCGGCTGCAGGGCCCCGGACACCACCACCGAGGCCACGGCGAAGATGGCTCCCAGTCCCGCCAGGATCACGATCGGCAGGTACTGGGAGAGACCGGTCATCGCTCCGGCGCGATCCGCACGATCCAGTCCATGACCCGGTCGTCGAGGTCGCCATCGCGGCCGTCGGTGAGGTTGGCCAGCATGCGCAGCGCGAAGCGCATCAACCGTTCCCGCGGGAACCCGTGGAGCACCGAGTACCGCATGATCGACGGGACGCCGATGGCCCGGGCGAACAGCCGGCCCACCGAGAAGTACCGTCCGTACCGCCGCTTCAGCTCGATGGGGTACGCGTGGGCCAGGCCCGGACGGTTCGTGGCCAAGGATTCGTGGACGAGCTCCGCGGCCACCTCGGCGGACTCCACGGCGTAGGCGATGCCCTCACCGGTGAACGGGTTCACCACGCCGCCGGCGTCGCCCAACAAGAGCATGCCGGCCATGGCCAGCGGACGGCGGTTCATGCCCATCGGCAACGGGCCGGAGAGGACCCGCCCCGCCGCGTTCTCCTCGGTGATCTCCCATTCCTGGGGAAGCCGGCGGGCGAAGACGTCGAGCATCTGCCGGGGCGAGATCTCCTTGAAGTACGACGTGGTGTTGAGGAGACCGGCCCCCACGTTGAGGATCCCCTCGCCGACGGGGAAGATCCATCCGTACCCCGGCAGGATCACGCCGTTCTCCCACAGGTCGAACCAGGACTCGAACCACGCGCCCTGCTCCCGAGGGCTGCGGTAGTAGCGGCGGGCGGCCACCCCCAGCGGCCGCTGGGGATCGCGGCGGACCCCGGCTTTCGACGCGAACCGGGAGGCCGCGCCGTCGGCGGCCAGGACGTAGCGGGCCCGGACGGCCTGGGGCTCCTCGCCTTCCCGGCGAACGGCGGCCCCCACCACCCAGCCGCCCTCCACCAGCGGGTCGAGGGCTTCGGTGGCCTCCCACACCTTTGCCCCGGCCTTCACCGCCCGCTGGAGGAGGAGGTGATCGAGGTCGTGGCGGGTCCGGACCACGCCGAAGTCCGGGAACGACTCGAGCTTGGGCCACGGCAGGTTCAGCTTCACCGTGGGCCCGTGGACCCGAAGCCCTTCGATGCGGACGAACCCCGGCTCGGTCGGATCGACCCCCATGTCCTGCACGGCCTTCACTCCGCGGGGGGTGAGGCCGTCCCCGCACACCTTCTCTCTGGGGAACCGGGCCTTGTCCACGCACAGGACGTCGACGCCGTGGCGAGCGAGGTGGTACGCGGCTGCAGCCCCGGCCGGGCCGGAGCCGACCACCAATACGTCGGCCTCGGTCGCCGGACCGCGAACCTCTGCGGCCGGTCGGCCCCGCGCCGGCTCCACCGCGGGGCTTGTGAATCCTTTCACAAGCTCATGCTACGCCCCGCCTGCTGAGAACCGCAATGGGAAGCTAGCCCACGCTCCTGCGGCTGCCGGGGACAGCGTGGTCCCAGAACGAGATGCGTTCCGGGCGGACCCGGAGCATGCCCGGGTTCTCGACCTCCTCGGCGAACTCGCGGAACCCCCCGCCCGACAGGAGCTGCCGGTACTTCTCGAACCAGGAGGACATCACGCCTCGCAGCGCGGGGTGCTCCGGCACCAGCGGCTCGGCACGGCCCGCCAGCACCACACCGGTGAGCTCTCGCCAGTTCCTCCCCCGGGTCAGCGACAGCGTGACGCGGGGATCCCGCTCGGCGTTGCGCCACGTCAGCGAGTCCCTCCTGCAGGAAACGTAGAGGGCCTCCTCCCGCCAGACGAACCAGAGCGGGATCACATGGGGGCTCCCATCGGGTCGGGCGGTCGCCACGTGGACCACGGGGAGGTCTCTGAACAGCCGCCGGGCATCGAGGAGCGCCAAAGGAGTCCTTTTGTCGCACAGGGTCGAGGCGGAATCAATCACCGTTACTTTCGGGGCATCGGAGGTGTCTAAGAGACGAAAGGAGGTGGGAAGTGTACGAATTCGCAACGGTAGCGCTTCTCGCCCTGGCGACCACCAAGGTCGTCGATCTCACCCGCCACGTCACCGACGTGACCCGGGCCGTGCGCCTCACGCTGGGGTTCGTGCTCGGCATCGCCTTCGTGTGGGCGGCCGACTACTCCATGTTCGCGGGCTGGGATATCCAGTTCCGGGACGCGTGGATGGGTCCCGCGGCGACGGGCCTCGTCATCGGAGGCCTTGCGGCGGCGTGGCACGAGCTGCTGGACGTCCTGGCCTCGTCCGCTCGCCGGTCGTATGACCAGGCCAGCGAGATCGAGTCACGGATCCCCTCGCACGCCGCGTAGCTGAGGAAGAGATCGCGCGTTCGGGAGCCGGCCTCCGGGCCGACTCCCGGCTTTACAGACGGCGTACGGCCACGATGCGGGCCATCTCGCCAAGCAGGTCACCGGCCTGTCCGAGGAGCCCCTCGTCTGCCAGGGATGCGGTCGCTCCCTGCACGAGGTCGTCGATCAATCGCAGCGTGTCGTCGAGCGCACCGGTGGACGCCATCAGGTTCCGGGCCCGCTCCACCTCCTCCGGCGTCAGGTCGCCACGGCCGATGCGTTCCTCCAGGAACCGGCGGTCGTCCCCGGATGCCGCGTCGATGGCCTTGGCCAGCAGCACGGTCCGCTTTCCCTCGATCAGATCGGAGTCCCGATCCTTCCCGGTCACGTCGGGATCGCCGAACACGCCGAGCACGTCGTCGCGGAGCTGGAACGCCTCCCCCAGCGCGATGCCGTACCGCGACAGGACCTCGAGCTGGTCCTCATCCGCTCCTCCGAGGATCGCTCCGATCTGGAGCGGCGCTTCGACCGTGTACCCGCCGGACTTCATCACGGCGATGCGCCGGGTCTGGCCTTCATCGGCGCTGCCCCGGTGCGCGGCCTGGACGTCGAGGAACTGGCCGGCCACCACCTCGACCCGCATGCGGTCGTACCGGGCCAGGGCCCGGGCCATCCGATCCTCGGGGAAGCTCGCTCCCATGAGCGCCCGGTCCGCCAGCACCAGCGCCATGTCCCCGGCCAGCACGGCCGCGGCCAGGCCATACCCCTCCGGATCCCCGACGTACCGCTGCCGGCGATGCTCCTCGCCGAGATGGACCCACGATGCCGGCGACCCTCGACGGGACACGGACCGATCCATGACGTCGTCGTGGACGATGGCGAACGTGTGCAGCAGCTCCAGCGCGGCCGCGGCCCGCACGCCTTCCGCTCCTACGTCGGAACCGGCCGCCAGCTGGCCGAGACAGCAGAACACCGGGCGGAGCCTCTTTCCTCCGGAGCCGATCACCCGCTCGAGCTCCTCGAACAGCGAGGACACGCCGGGATCGGCAGCCGACATGACCGCACGCTGGTCGGCCAGGAACCCGACGAGATCCTCATCCACCCGGCGAGCCATCTCGGCGCATGGGGCGGGAAGGTCGAGTGTCCCGACGGTTCTGGCCGCCGTCTCGCGGGCGGTCACTTGAGCTTGGGTAAATCCTGGAGCAGCGGCTCGATCTCCTTCTCGCTGGCCACGTTGTCCCACCGCTCCACGATCACGCCGTCCGCCCCGATCAGGAACACCCAGGGTTCCAGAAGCTCTTCGCCACCTTCACGATAGAGCCAGTCCGCGGCGGCCTGATTGATCGATTGTTGCTGGAAGTTGTTCCAGATCTCGACGTGGATGAACTCCGCGCGGTCCCCATACCGCTTCTCCAGACCTTCCACCATCTCGGTGATCGGTCCACAGAACCGGCTCACGCAGTACACGGGCGTGGAGAACACCACCAGGGCGGGATGCCGCGCCTCGATGGCGTCGGCGATGGTCGTGTCGTGGAGCTCCGGGTCGGGCACCTTCCCGGTCTCCTCGGCCCGGGAGTCGACAGCCTCGGCGGGCTCGTCGCCGACGACCAGGTTGTCGGATGGCGGCGCCGGCTCGCCGGGGAGCGGCACCTTGGCGTCGGCAAGGACCTCGAACGCTCCGGTGCCCGAGCGCGTTCCCTCCGCCAGTTCCGCGGTGACCTCCACCTCCCACAGGCCGGACCGGTCGAACTCGAACTCCTCCACCTTGTACACGCCGCGGCCCACGGACACCGGAGCGGCGACCGGGCCGGGGGGCGGCTCCGGGCTCAGCGGGACCGGAAGGAACTCCGCGGTGGCCTCGCGGTAGAACTGAGGCTCGCCTTCTGCCCGGCCGGCACCGAGGTACGAGAACCGCAGCTGGACCGTCCCCCCGATCACGCTCAGGTTCCGCTGGGTGGTCAGACCGACCAGGAACCGGCTGGGAGTCCGGTCCGTCAGGTCATAGCTGGCGGGGAAGACGTTCAGGCCACCGCCGCCCTGTTCGCCGGCCGGTTCCTCCTCACCGCATGCCGGGAGGGCCAGGAGCAGGAGCGTCAGCACGAGCCGTCCATGTCGGGTCACGCTGCCTCCTCCCCGCAGGGCGCGTCTCTCAAGCCCGCCGATCGGGCCGCTGCCCGTACCGTTTCCAGGAGTGCCGCCACCTGGTCGGCCAGCCGGGCGGAGTCCGTGGACTCGTCCAGCGCGGCCTCCACCCCTTGCTTGGCTTCGAGGAGCGCCGCGACCGCGGCGGGATCGCGGGCCGTGACGTCCGCGGCCAGCTCGTGGAGATACGTATGGCTTCGGTTAAGGAAGGCGGCCCGCGCCCCCGCCACGTCGCCGTCACGAGCCAGTGCCTCGGCCTGACAGAGCCCGTGGACCGCCTCCTGCAACTGCGTATCCGCGGGGCGCTGCGGTGCCTCCTCGGCACAGCCTGCCCCGGCCACCATCAGGGCCGAGAGGACACTCAGTTCCGTCGCACGTTTCATCAGCCCCGTATCCTCCCCCGAACCGACGGCGGCCGCGCCAGTGACGTCCTGGCGGGCGCCCTCAATTACACTCGCCCGGCATGTCGCTCGTCCGCCGGCTCACGACCGCCACCGCCGCCGCCACGCTCGCCTTGGTCACCATCGGCGGCGTCGTGCGTGCCACCGGGTCGGGCCTCGGTTGCCCCGACTGGCCCAAGTGTCACGGCCGGTGGATCCCGCCGCTCGAGATCGAGTCACTGATCGAATACTCCCACCGGTTGACTGCCGCGGTCGTGGGCGTGCTCGTCCTGGTGACCGCATACGTCGCCTGGCGCCGGGCCCGGGGGGACCGGGCCGTCCTGTGGCCCGCGGCGGCCGCCGTTCCGGTGGTCATCGTGCAGGCCGGGCTGGGCCGAGCCGCGGTCGTCGGCGAGCTCAAGGTCATGGCCGTGGCCATCGCCCACGGCCAGCGCCACGAGCAGCATGGCGGTCAGGAAGTGGGCGAT
>DASZKM010000015.1:0-2246 GCA_035947055.1 Actinomycetota bacterium | reverse complement strand
ACCGGTCGGCCTTCCCGAGGCCCGAGAGACCGCTGCGAAGGAGCTGGTCGCGGCCCTGGCCGCCCGCGACGACTGGCGAGACGCCGACCTGGGCGGATCGCCCCGGAACGGGGACTGGCTCCGAGCCTTGCTGAAGGCGGCGGGCGACGCGGGGCTGGAAGCGGCGGTGGCCGACGACGGCGCCGCGCCGTTCCTGGACCTGCCTCCGACCTACGAGGAGTACCTGACGAAGCTTCCGGCCAAGCTGCGCCATGAGCTGCGGCGCAAGGAACGGCGATTCGCTGCGGCCCTGGCCGGTGCCCGGTTGGTGGACGCCACCCCGGAGACGGTGACCGAGGACCTCACGCGGTTCACCGAGCTGCACCGGACGAGCCCGGGCCCCAAGGGGAAGTTCATGGTCCCCGGCATGGAGCTGTTCTTCCGCCGCCTCGCCCAAGCGATGGTCGGCGACGGGACGTTCCGGCTCGCGTATCTGGAATCGGAGGGGGACATGGTGGCCGCCGCGGTGGGTTTCCGGTGGCGCGACCGGTTCCTGCTGTACAACTCCGCGTTCGACCACGGTTGGGCCGAGCTGTCACCCGGGATCGTGATGGTGACACGTCTCATCCGCTCGGCGATCGAGGAACGCCTCCAGGGATTCGACCTGCTCAAAGGAGATCTTCCCTACAAGCTGCGCTTCGGTGCCCGGCCCAGGCGACTCGCTCGGCTCCGGCTGCGGCGGTGACCATGCGCACCGACTCCTCGGTCGCCGCGCTTCGGGAGGGACGGGCGTTCGTCGACCTGTCCGAATGGCGAAAGGTCCTGGCCCACGGAACCGAAGCCGAGGGGTGGCTCAACGATCTGCTTACCGCGGAGCTGGCGGGGCTCACGCCGGGCGTTGCTCGGCGGTCCATGTTGCTGTCCCCCACGGGGCGGATCCGCGCGGCTGTCACGGTGGCCCGTCTCGAGGAAGGCTTCCTCCTGGTCCAGGACCCGCGTCAGCCCGCGGGGATCGATGAGCTCCTGGGGCCGTACGTCCTGTCGTCCGACGTTCGCCTCGACGACCGCTCCCACGGCCTGGCGCTCCTCGCGTTCCCCGGCGGAGCCGAACCTCCCGCCGTTGACGGCGCGCAGGTCTACCGTCCTTCTTCGCTGGGCGACGGGTCTGACCTGGTTCTCCCCCGCGAAGCACGCGAGGGCGCCCGGACAAGGATGGAGCTGGTGGAAGCGGGGCCGGAAGCGGTGGAAGCGTGGCGGATCGAGCGAGGCGTGGCCCGGTACGGCGTCGACCTCGGCGAGGACTCGCTCCCCCACGAGGCGGAGGTCGGGCCGAGCATCGCCTACGACAAGGGATGTTTCCTGGGCCAGGAAGCCGTGGCCAAGGTTCGCAACCTCGGACGGCCGCCGTACCTCGTTCTCGCCGCCCGATCACAACAGCCGGTGTCGGCCGGTGAGCCCGTGCTGTCGGACGGGGCCGAAGCAGGGCGGGTCACCAGCGCCGTCGAGACCGATGAGGGCTCCGCGCTCATCGTGCGCGTCAGGTGGGACGCCAGAAACGCCGGTCTCCGGACCGCGTCGGGCGGACCCCTGCGAGAGATGCGGTCAGCGACGGGCTGACGTCTTGCGGCTCGTCGCGGTCTTTCGCCGCGCCGTGGACGACGACCGGGTGGTGCGCTTCCGAGCCGCGGCGGTTCTCTTCCTGGTCGTGGCTCGCTTCCGAGGCTGGGGGGATGAGGCCCTGCGCGGCCGCGGGGCGGGCCGGCGGCGAACCGGCTCGCCATCATCCTCGGCGCCACGGGGACGCCGCCACCCGAGCTGAACCGCCAGCGTGTTCTGGGGGGTGACCTCGCGCGTCTGGGGATCGAACCGCCACCGGGCGCTGTAGCGCTTCCCACGATGCTCGAAGAACAGCCGTACGCGCCACTCGCGGTCATCGGAGCGATGGGCCGTGAATCCATCCTCAAGGATCCTGTCCGGTGAACGGATGCCCTTGCTTCGCAGGTTCTGGTACACGGATTCCCCGATCGTCTCCGAAGAGGGTCCCAGCCGGGCACGGGTCTGGCGGGCTCGCAGGAGCTGGTCCACGACCCCCTGCCGTTCCTGGCGGATGGGCTCCGCCAGGTACCGGATCCACGCCAACGGTGTGCCGGCCAACCGAGCCACGGCCCTGACGCCTCGGCCGGACCGGATCAGCGCCTGGATCTCGGCGGGGGTCAGGTTCGACCGTTCGGGGATCTCCACTCGGGTCTCCCGGGCATGCATCCAGC
>DASZKM010000014.1:0-3569 GCA_035947055.1 Actinomycetota bacterium | reverse complement strand
CTGCCGAGGGATCTCCTGGGCCAGCTCCACCACGTGACCGTCGGGGTCGGCCACGTGCAGGGTCCGGTGACCCCACGGCCGGTCGACGGGGCCGGTGAGGATCGTCACTTCCGCGTCCCGGAGACGACCGGCCCAGGCATCCACATCGTCAACCAGGAACGCCACCTCGGCGTCCGGTCCGCCCGGCCGTGTGTGGCGACCGATGAGATCGGGCAGGCGCTGCCGCTCGAACAGCGCGAACTTCGTCCCCTGGGTGGCGAACTCCGCGTATCCGTGCTCCGCGAACCTGAACGGCACCCCGAGCACGTCACGGTAGAAGGAGATGGAGGCTTCGAGGTCTCCGACGTACAGGATGACGTAGTCCACCGAACGCACGCCGAGTAGGCTACCCGCCGTGCGCCGGGCGACCCTCCTCTCCTTCGTCCTCCTGCTCCCGCTGATCGCCGGACCGGCCTCGGGCGCCCGCCGTGAGTGTCTGGGGAAGGTCCCCACGGTGACCGGCACGGCCAGGGCAGACACGCTTACCGGCACCGAAGGTGACGACGTCATCGCCGGCGGTGATGGCAACGACAGGATCGAGGCGGGGGGCGGCAACGACCTCATCTGTGGGGAGGACGGAAACGACACGCTGCGCGGCGGGCTGGGCAACGACACCATGGACGGGGCCAAGGCTCGCGACACGTTCGACGGCGGGCCCGGCGTCGACACCGTCAGCTACGCCGACCGCACCGGCCCGGTTATAGAGGAGATCGACCGCGACAAGGGCGACGACGGTGACCCCACACTCCGCGAGGGCCAGGGCGAAGGAGACACGATCCTGCCGTCGGTCGAGAACATCATCGGCGGCGCGGGCAGCGACAACATGGCCGGGGACGGGGACGCCAATGTGTTCCGGGGCGGAGGCGGGATCGACTCCTTCGCCGGAGCCGGCGGCAACGACGTGGCCATCGGCGGAGCGTCGGCCGACTCGCTGCGGGGTGACGAGGGCGCCGACCGGCTGGTGGGAGGGGGAGGCGAGGGCGACCTGCTCTCCGGTGGAGGCGGGCCGGACACGATCATCGGGGGCGGGGGGGCCAAGGATCGAGCTGACGGGGGACCCGGATCAGACGCCTGCGACGCAGAGATGGAGAAGGCGTGTGAGGGTGATCCTCAGCCGGAGCCCACGCCGAGCGTTCCCCCCACCCCCAGGCCCAGCCCGACCGCGACGGTCAGCCCGTCGCCAGCCGCTCCGCGATCTGCACCGCGTTGAGCGCCGCGCCCTTTCGCAGGTTGTCACCGGACGAGAACAGCAGCAGAGCGTCCTGACGCTCGGCGGCCCGGCGGATCCTCCCCACCAGCACCTCGTCGCGTCCCGCCGCGTCGAGGGGCGTTGGGAACCTGTCGGCCGAAGGATCGTCCACCACCTCCACGCCCGGGGCCGCGCTGAGAACCTCGCGCGCCTCATCTGGGGGGAGAGGCCTTGAGAACTCGGCGTGGATCGACACCGAATGGCCGACCAGGACGGGAACCCGCACGACGGTCATGGAGACCTCGAGGTCCGGGGCATCGAGGATCTTGCGGCTCTCGTCCGTCATCTTCTGTTCCTCCGTCGTCACGCCGTCCTCGCCGAACGTGCCCCCACGAGGAAGGACGTTGTAGGCGATGGTCCGCCCGAACACCTCGCCGGCCGGCAGCGACGCAGGATCCGGACGCTCAAGGTCTTCCTCCTGGCCCCGCAGCTTCTCGATCTGCTCCAGAAGCTCCTGGACGCCCTTGCGTCCCATCCCCGATACCGACTGGTAGGACGAGACGACCATCCGCGACAGGCCGGCCTGCCGGTGGAGCGGACCCACCGCCATCAGCGCGGTGATCGCCGTGCAGTTGGGATTGGCGATGATGCCGTGATGGCCGGCGATCGCGTCAGCGTTCAGCTCGGGGATGACCAGCGGGACGTTCGGGTCCATACGGAAGCCGGAAGAGTTGTCGACCACCACCGCACCGCGCTCCACCGCCCGCGGCGCCCACTCGCGCGAAGCGGTCGCCCCGGGTGAGAACAACGCCAGGTCGATGCCGTTGAACGCATCCGGCTCCACGGCCCGGACCGTGAGCTCCTCGCCGCGGAATGGAACCCGCACTCCTTCGGATCGTGGCGAGGCCAGCGGAACGAGGTCGTCGACGGGGAAGGACCGCTCCTCCAGGGTTCGGAGCATCTCCCGGCCAACCACGCCGGTCGCGCCGAGGATGGCGACCTTCATCTCGCTACTTCCACCGCCACGAGGCGAGCAGATTCTCGAACGCCACCCTGGCCTGTGGGTACATGTCCTGGGTGGCCACCAGCTCGATGCGCCACGCCCCGTCTTCCCGGACCAGCACGACCTCCCGAAGCACCAGGTTCTGCCCGCCCTCGCCTGCCACGGACACTTCCCAGGCCAGGGCCTCCTCGCCGTCGATGTTCAGCTGCTCGATCTGTCCCGGTGCCAGCCCGTTCGCCTCCTGGCTGGTGCGGAACTGCTGGGCGTACTGCGGCGTCTGGATGGCCGGGTCGAGGATCTCCTGGACCCGAACCCACGTCACCGCATCCTCGCCCCCTGGCGTGAACTGGTCGAGGCTCTCCTGGCCGGCGAGCTGGCTCCCACCCGACCAGCCTGCGGGGATCTCGGTGCAGTAGGCGAACAGAGCGCTGGAGAACTTGCCTTCGCATGGGTTGGGGCGCATCGCGTACCACAGGCCACCGCCCGTCAGACCCACGCCGACCAGCACCAGCGCGATGATGCCGGGCAACGCACTTGGGGTCCGAGGAGGCGGGATGTCCATGTGGTCGGTCTGGTCCCGGGCCTCCAGGCGCCGCGGCGGCAGACCCACCGGTTCCAGTGACCGGCCGCAGAACCGGCAGAACTTGGCGTCCTCCAGGTTGTCGGACCGGCAGTTCGGACAGACCAGCATCAGTGCTCCCGGACTTCGGCCGTCTCGGCCAGGTCGAACCGCTCGTGCAGCGCCTTCACGGCCCGGTCGACATCCGTCCCCCTGATCACGCAGGCGATCCTGATCGGCGAGGTGGAGATCATCTCGATATTGATATCGGCCTCAGCGAGCGCTGAGAACATCTCCGCCGCCACACCGGGGTGGGTTTTCATGCCTGCCCCGACCAGAGAGATCTTGGCGATGCCGTCGTCGGTGGTGAACCGGGCCGCCTTGACCTCCCCCAGGACCCCGTCCATGACCCGAACGGCATGGGCCAGGTCGTCCTTCGGCGCCGTGAAGGACACGTCGGTGCTGCCTTCCCGGGAGACGTTCTGGACGATCATGTCGACGTTGATGCCCTCCTCGGCCACGGCCCGGAAGATGGCCGAGGCGATGCCGGGGCGATCGGGCACGTCCTCCAGGGTGATCTTGGCCTCGGAGGTATCGTGCACAACGCCGGAGATGATCGCCTGCTCCATCCGCTCATCTTCCTCTCTTACCCAGGTTCCTTCCTCATCGGTAAACGAGGATCGGACGTGGAGCATGACCCCATTCCCTCGAGCGTACTCCACGGCTCTGAGCTGGAGGACGCGCGCGCCGGCAGCGGCCATCTCCAGCATCTCCTCGTA
>DASZKM010000013.1:0-6914 GCA_035947055.1 Actinomycetota bacterium | reverse complement strand
CCGCATCCCCGAGCACCATCAAGGACAACGCGCTCCCCAATGGCGACCCGCCTTCCGCCCATACCTCCCGAACCTCCAGGCCGGAATCCCGCACCTCGTCGATCGTGGCCTTCAGCCTGGCATCCACGCTGGGGTGCTCGTACGGCTCGCGAAGGACGACCAGGGCGAAACGCTCCCCGCTGCCCGGCGACCATCCCGCCACCTCGTGATGGTCCAGCTCCGGCAGTGCGGATGCGAACGCGGGGATCTCGGCGTTCTCGTTGAACGCGCACTTCCATCGCCACGCGGCAGGGGCGCTGACTCCTTCGGAGCCCCAGATCACCGGGATCCGGTCACCGATCCATGCGGCCAGGGCTTTCGCCTGGTTCTCGTTTGTGGGGGTGCCGGGTCCGATCCGCTGCGCCACCGCCGTCACGTCGCCTGATGCGCTCTCCAGCTCGGCGTCGAGCCTGGGCAGAACCTCCAACCCGACCATTACGCCCAGCACCGCGCCGGTGAGATCGCCGAGGGCCGCACGCGGCTGGGGAGCATCGCCCGCCACCGCGACGTGCGGCACGCCGTCGGCGGCGGCACGCCGGGCGAGCTCGCCGCCGGAGCTCACTGCGATCACCGCGCATCCTCGCCCCTTCGCCTCCTCGTAGGCGGCCACCGACTCCTCGGTGTTGCCGGAGTACGAGACGCACACCACGATCGATTCCTTGTCACAGAACGCGGGAAGCTCGTATCCGCGCACCGTGACGATCGGAACGGAGACGCGGTCGGAGAAGGCCGACGCCACCACGTCGCCGGCCGCGGCCGACCCTCCCATCGCGCAGAACGCGATCGAGCTCCACGGCCCGGGCCCGGGCAGCTCCGCCCCGGCCGCCCGGTAGCCTCGTACCAGCCGCGGGCCGGCGGCCAGATACGCCTCCAGGAGGCCGCTCCGGTCGAGCGAGCGGAGCTCATCTTCCCGGTCGAGCACGTCCCTCACTTCGGCTTCTCGGCCTCGTCGATGAGCATGACCGGGATGTCGTCGCGGACCGGATAGCGGTACCGGCACCGGCCCACGCACTCGATCACGTCCTCCTGCTCCCGGTACTCGACGTCGCCCCGGCAGTTGGGGCAGGCCAGCATGTCCAGCAGCTCCTTGTCGACGGGCATCAGACGCCCTCGCCTCCTCGTGCTCTCATCATCCCTCCCGGATCCGGCGCAACAGCTCGGCCGTCTTGTCCTCCAACAGCTCGGACGTCCGGGCCTCCACGTTCAGGCGAAGCAGGGGCTCCGTGTTCGAGGGCCGGACGTTGAACCACCAGTCCTCGAACTCGACGGTCAAGCCGTCGAGGCGGTCCTGCTTTCCGTCGGCGTACGCGGAGGCCAGGACCTCGACCGCTCCTCGCTGGTCGCTAACTTCCGAGTTGATCTCGCCCGAGGCGTAGTACCGGCGGTACGGCGCCAGCAGCTCGGACATCGGGCCTCCGGACTGAGACAGCCGCTGGAGGACCAGCATCGCCGCGATGAGGCCCGAATCCGCGCGGTAGTGATCGCGGAAGTAGTAATGGCCCGAGTGCTCCCCGCCGAAGACCGCCCCGGTTTCCGCCATGACCTGCTTGATGAACGAGTGGCCGACCCGGGTCCGGATCGGGACGCCGCCGTGCTCCCGGATGACCTCGGGAACGACCCACGAGCAGATCAGGTTGTGAAGGACCTTCTGACCGGGCTGCCGTTCGAGGATGGACTCTGCCACCAGCGCGGTGATCAGCGAGCCCGATACCCCCTGAGCTCGCTCGTCGACCACGAACACCCGGTCGGCGTCTCCGTCGAACGCCAGGCCGAGATCCGCGCCGTGCTCGAGGACCGTTCGGCGGAGGTCCTCCTGGTTCTCGGGTTGGATGGGGTCCGCCGGATGGTTGGGGAACGTGCCATCCAGCTCCAGGTACAGCCCCACCAGCTTGGCCGGGAGCCGGTCGAAGATGGCCGGGAGGACCAGTCCCGCCATGCCGTTGGCCGCGTCGGCCACCACCGTCAGGGGAGCCAGTCGGTCGGCGTCCACGAACGACAGGACGTGATTCACGTACTCGTCGACCATGTCACGGCGGGAGACGGTGCCGCGGGCTGACGCCGGCGGCGGGTCCCGCTCGGCCAGCTCGCGCACCTCACGGAGACCCGACTCTTCGCCGATCGGGGCCGCTGCTTCGCGGCACAGCTTCAGCCCGTTCCACTCGGGGGGATTGTGGCTTGCGGTGAACATGGCGCCGGGAAGGTCCAGCTTGCCGGAGGCGAAGTACAGCATGTCGGTCGTGGCCAGGCCGATGTCGATCACGTCCGTGCCTCGACGGGTCACGCCCTCCGTGAATGCCTCGGCCAACGGGGGCGACGAGGTCCGGCAGTCACGGGCCAGGGCAACGGCCGAGGCCCCGGTGAACTCGGAGAATGCCGAGCCGATGCGTCGGGCGGCATCCTCGTCGAACTGATCGGGATAGATACCGCGGACGTCGTACGCCTTGAAGATCGGGGCCAGAGCCACCGCGCGGATTCTATCCGCGGGGGCGGGGAGCCGCGCCGATCAGCGGCGAGGGACGTGTGCCAGAGCGCTGGATCGCGGGACCTGAGAGCCGTCTCGTTCCCACCCTGTGGCCTCACACATCGAGCAGGTCCAGAAGGCCACCGGCCCGTCCTCCATGTTCATGGAGACCGAGATCAGCTCGCGAGATCCGCACCGGCTGCAGCCGCGTCCGCCGTGGAAGCGCTTCGTGCTCATGGTGATGTAGTCGGCGTTCAAGGCGCATCCAGCGCATAGCCCGAACGGGCCATTTTCGATGCAGCCGTGCCTGGCCCGGATGGACTAGTTATCCGCGCCCGCGGCCATCTGGGGAAGCTGCTTGCCGATGTATCGGGAGCGGAGCCGTCCCCCCTCCCGCCAGTAGGCGTACCAGTACGGGCCGTGAGGGCAGCTCCTGCACCCCTCGCGACCGCACCGCACCTGTTCCTGGCGGAAGGTGACCTTGCCCCGGCGACCCTGCTCGGTGGCGTCCACACCGTGCCGGGAGACCAGCAGCCCTCGGGCAAAGATCAGGAGTCTCCGAAGGTCGTGCTCGTCCAGGGAGCGGATCCTGCCGATCATCTCGCGGTCCAGTGCCATGCTTGGGTACGACCGTACCTAAGCCAGGCACGGGGGTCAAGGGTCGATGGGCGCTTGTGTAGCAAAGCTGTTACCCAAGAAGTGGTCCAGGGAGCCCGCCGCTCCGCGTCGAAAAGCGGCAGCCAGGACCCCGAAATAGCAGGAAGAGGCCCCGAAAGGCCTCTCCCGACGAAAAATGTACTCCGAAGTGGCCCTTCGGGTCGCCCCGTCGTGCCTCTCCGGAGTACCCCACCAGAATAACCCGGCGCGAGTCGAACAGGCAAGGCCGCGACCCGTTCTTGTCGCTTTTTTCGAGGCTAGGGAACGATTCGGGGGCTAGGGAACGATCTCGACCTCGGTCCCGATCGGCACGATGTCGAAGAGCTCCTCGACGTCGTCGAGGAACATCCGGACGCACCCATGGGAGGCGTACGTCCCGATCGAGTAGGAGGCGTAGGTCCCGTGGATCCGGATACCGGGGGCGTCCAGGTCGAGGGCCCGGGTTCCCAGGGGGTTCCCCGGCCCGGGCGGGATGAACGCAGGGAGGCTCGCACCCCACCCATCCGGCGAGGGGTTCGTCCACGTCGGGTTGATCCGCTTGTTGATGATCTCCCACTCCCCGGTGGGAGTGGGAAACGAGGGCTGGCCCACCGCCACGGGGTACGTCTTCTGCAGCTTCAGGCCATCGAACAGGTGGAGCTGCCGGTCCGACAGGTCAACGACGATCGTGTAGCCCAGGTCCTGACGGGTCACGTCGGGCGGGATCCGGTTCAGGTCGAGGTCCACCGACGGGGCCCCGGACGCCAGGGCCCGCCGCAGCTCCCGACGAGCCTCCTCCACCGGCAGCTCCCAGCCGGGCTCCGGCTTGCGCAGCACCAGCCGGTCGCCCACGTAGTCGACCTTGGCGTTGAACGGGTCGGCCTGGACGACCATGGCCACGTTCTCGATGAACCGGCCCAGCCTGCCCGCGTCGTGCCGGAACCGCAGATCGAAAGCGTGCCCGGTGGGACGGTTGAACACCCGCCGGAACACCCGGTCTGGCCAGGAATAGCCCTCGTTGACGGTCAGGGCCCGGTCCACCACCGGCTCGACCACCGCCCTGGTCCCCAGCTCGGACGGAGCCACGTTCCAGGTGTCCTCGCCGGCCCGAACCTCGATCTCCCGGCGGAGCAGCGCCTGGGCCCGATCCTCCACCGCTTCGATGGCATCGGCCCGCCGCATCTCGCCGACCTCGAGGCCCGAGATGGTCACTCCAGGCAGGAGCCGGTCGGCTGTTCCCTGGTCGTACCGGCGGGCGGCCAGCGCGAGGCCGGCACCGAGCAGCACCACGCTCAGCGCCAGAGAGACGGACTTCACGACGCGTCCTCGAGATGGCGCCGTCAGTCCACGGGCATGACGCCTGCTTCTCCCCACCCACCAAATCTTGTACCCGGTGCCTGAAACCGTCAACCAAATGGCATCGGAACCGCCGAAGACACCGCGTACGAGGTGGGCGTGGTCGAGATCTGAGCCGCGACGAGCCCTCCCTGCTGTGTCTCAACCAGGGCCGCGGCGGGGGGCCCGGCCGGGACCGGGATGACGGTCGTGGTCCCCGGAAGGAGGACGACATCGGCGGGCGGAGGCGGCGGACCTGCCGTCCCCAGGAACGTCACCGTGGCCGACCGTTCCTCAGCCCCGGCGTTGTGCAGGACGAGGATGGCGGGGGCGCCCTGAGGGCCTACGGGTGGAAGCGCCACCGAGCGCGGCAGCGAGCGAGCCGAGCCTCGAGTCCCGGCCAGGTCGCCGGGAGGCGGAGGTGGCGGCGGCTCCTTTTCCTTCGGCGGGCTCCCCTTTCCCTTGGGCCCTGGGCCTCGCTGAGCGGGCTTTCCCGGCCCACCGGTCCCTTTGGGCGGGGGCGGCGGCGCAGCTTCCGCCAGCAGGCGTCGCCCGGCGATCAGCGGCGTCTTGCCTTGGGAGGCGACGACCACCCCGGCCCCCGGGGCCACGATGTCGAACGCCCGGGCGGTCTGGGCGTCGACCGACTCGAAGTCCAGCACCGCCTGCTCGCCCTGTTCCCCTGTCGCGGTGACGTGGAACGGTGCGCGTGGGCCGGGCGACGCGATCACAACCGTCCCCCCGGCCGGATCACCGCCCCCGGGCAACACCCATCGGCGAGCCGGGGCGTGGACGCCGAGGATCGACCGGACGCCCCCCCGGCTGACCCCGATGCCGGCCACCACGACCCGGCCCAACGGAGCGGTCACCGTGGCCGTCAGCGCCTCCTCTCCCAGGGCGAAGGCGTGAATCGGCAGAGCTCGCACCTCGCCCGGCGCGAGCACCACGCCCTGGAGACGTCCGGGCCGCAGCATCTGCCCCCCGGTGAGCAGCGCCACATCGGCCACGGCCTCCCCCGCGAACGGGTTGTGCACCACGAGATAGGACTCCTCCCCCCGAAGCGTGCTGGCTTCCGGGACGTGCCACCGCACGTCGGGGTTGCCGGCACAGGGCTCGGCCGCCAGGCCGCCGTCCGGCCGGGTGGCCACCATACCCGCGGCCACCGGCTCGCCGAAGAACTCGATCGTGGTCGCGGCGGCCATCTGACCGGCCGGGACTTCGAAGTACCGGTACGTCCGGGGCTCGATGATCGCCGGCGTCACCTGGGGCAGCGAGCTGCCCAGCCTGGCCATGACGCGGACTTCGGACGAAGCGTCGCTCGGGTTGGCGACCACCACCCAGACTCGCCACCCTTCTCCTCCGCCGTGCGGGCAATATCGGGCTCCCGACAACGGAGCGGATGCTTGTGCCGCGTTGGCCGGCGATGCCGTCGGCCGGCGAGCCAGCTCCCGTTGCAAGGCGACGCCGCCCGCCACGACCAGCAGGCCGACGGCCATGGCGACCAGCAAGCGGCCGCGGAGACTCACGCTCGAGTGAGGCGGCTGGCCCCGGCCGGGATGGCCTGCCGACGGCGCGCGGCCACCGGCGCTCGGCGCACCCTGACCTGCGGGACCGGCGTCCGGCGGACCACCCACAGCGCCACCGCCCACGCAAGAAGAAGGAGCAGCATCTGGGCCGTCCACAGCGTCTGCCCCTCATACCTTGGGAGGACGTCGCCCGCTTCCACCCCGAATCCGATCGCCCATCCAAACGCGGGGAACGGGGCGGCATCCCCGGCGCCCTGACCCCCGAGGCGCCAGCTCTTGTCGAAGCTGTCCGGGATCATGACCAGTCCCGTCTCACCCACCACGCCCTCCCGTTCCCGTCCGTTCCCGGACAGCGGGGTCGCTGCGGCCGGGTCGACCTGCAGCGGGGCGAGGAGGGACGAAGACCGCGCGGCGGTGACCGAACCTTCACCCGGGACCACCGCGCCGAGCGGGAGCGTTCGGGCGCTGCGGTAGACGGACAGCCCACCGGCTCGCTGGACCAGATCGAGATCCACCTGGTTCCCCAACCGGTCGACGACGTCGGGTGGCAGGTCGCCCTGACCCGCGACCACGAAACGGATCCCCATGTTTCCGAGCAAGCCGCCGCCGTGCCGGGCCTTCCCCGACAGCACGTCCCCGAGCACACGCTCCAACCGATCGAACCCCGCTCCGTCCGACGGCACGCCGAGGCGGAGGATCGACCGGCCCGCGCGGCCGGTGATCCCGTACGCGGTGCGCACCCCACCCGCCTCGACGATCCCGTCGGTAGGTCCGCCGGGGGGCGGGAACCGAGCCCGGTCCGGGTCACCCAGCCACAGGACCCTGAAGGCACCCGGCGGTTGTGACGAGCTCACCAGTGGCCAGGCGGGGGGAAATCGATCCTCACCGACCGCCCATCCGCCGCCGACCGCCGACAG
>DASZKM010000012.1:0-9623 GCA_035947055.1 Actinomycetota bacterium | reverse complement strand
AGATGGCCGACGTGCCGCTGCACTGGGCGCTGGGGGAAGAGATGGGCGGGGTGTACGCCGAGATCCACAGGGATCACGGAGTCGACCTTCGGACGGGCGAGGGCGTGGACGCCATCGAGGACAAGGACGACGGCGTCTTGGTCCGGACCACGAAAGGCGACACGCTGGAGGCCGAAGCGGTGGTGGTCGGCGTGGGGATCGCCCCCAACACCGAGCTGGCGGAAACCGCCGGACTGGAAGTGGACAACGGGATCCTGGTTGACGAGCGCTGCCGGACCTCCGCGCCGGCGGTGTATGCCTGCGGCGACGTGGCCAACCATCAGCACCCAGTGTTCGGGCGTCGGATCCGTGTCGAGCACTTCGACAACGCCCTGAAGATGGGGACCCACGTGGCACGGGTGATGATGGGGAAGGACGAGCCGTTCGAAGACCCCCACTGGTTCTGGTCCGACCAGTACGACATCAACCTGCAGTACGCGGGGTTCGCGTATCAGTGGGACGACGTGGTGATCCGCGGGTCGGTGAAGGACCGCGACTTCTGCGCGTTCTACCTCAACGAGGGCGTGCTGCTGGCCTGCCTGGGGATGAACCGGGGGCGGGAGGTGCGCCGGTCGATGAAGCTGATCGCCGGCCGGGCCCGCCCCGACCCAGCGGCGCTTCGCGATGAGGACGTCGACCTCAAGAGCCTGGTTCCGGCGTCGTGATCTATCCCTGGATCGTCTACGTGCACGTCGCCGGGGTGCTGGTGTTCACGCTGGGCCACGGGGTGTCGGTCGGCGTGGCGTTCAGGGTGCGCGACGAACGCGACCCCCAGCGGATCCTGGCCCTGCTCCAGCTGTCGACGTGGTCGCTGTGGCTGTTCTACGTGGGCATCCTGCTCCTGCTCGGCGCGGGGATCTGGGCCGGGTTCACGCCCGGCATCCCGGGGACGTGGTGGGGGTCCGGATGGATCTGGACCGCGCTGATCACGTTCATCATGACCATGCTGGCCATGTACGCGCTGGCGTCGAACTACTACCGGCGTCTGCGGACCATCGTCGAGGCCCGGGTGGCCGGCTCGCAAGCGGTATCGGACGAGCAGCTGACCGAGGTGCTCCGCGGACCGCGTCCCTGGATCCTGGCCGCCATCGGGTTCGGGTCGCTGCTGTTCATCCTGTACCTGATGCTGTTCAAGCCGTTCTGATGGGTTACCGGTCGATCATGGTGGGCACGGACGGCTCGGAGACCGCCACGCGCGCCGTCCGGGCAGCAACCACGCTGGCCAAGTCGTTCATGGGAGCGCAGGTCCAGATCGTGTGCGCCCACGGCGCCGGTGGCGTGGACGAGGAGGTGGCCAAGGAGGTCCTCCGGTACGCGCGGGAGGCCGTGCGGGCCCAGGGTCTGGAGACCCGGACGCACATGCGGGCGGGCGATCCCGACTCCGTGATCACGGAGCTCGCCGAGCGGCAGGGGGCCGACCTCATCGTGGTGGGCAACGTGGGGATGGGGAAGGCCCGGCGTTTCAAGCTGGGCGGTATCGCGGAGCAGGTGGCTCACGGCGCGCCCTGCGACGTGTTGATCGTCCACACCACCGAGGGCGACGAGCGGACGGAACCGTACCGGCGCGTGGTCATCGGCACGGACGGCTCGGCCACCGCGACGGAGGCGGCGCGGAAAGGGTTCGAGCTGGCCGAGGTCACCGACGCCACGGTGACCCTGGTGTACGTGGGCGACCCGCTGATCGGGGCCATCGTCCTGGAGCAGACCGCCGCCGACCGTCCCGGCTCGGCCACCGTGAACAGCCGGGTCGAGGATGGCGACCCCGCCGAGCGGATCGTGGAGATCGCGGGAAAGGATGCGGCCGACCTGGTGGTGGTGGGCAACAAGGGCTTCGCCGGGGCGCGGCGCTATCTGCTGGGTTCGATCCCCGTCAAGGTGGCGCATGAATCTCCCACCGACGTTCTGGTGGCCAAGACCGTCGGGCGTTCGATCGATGACCTCGCGCCGGGTCACGGTGGCCTGGTCGACGTGGGCGGACGGAAGCTCGCGGTGTACAAGGCCGAGGACGGATCGGTGGTTGCGCTGTCGCCTCGGTGTCAGCACATGGGGTGCACCGTGGACTGGAACGATGCCGATCAGACCTGGGACTGTCCCTGCCACGGCTCGCGCTACGCGCGCGACGGCGAGGTCATCAAGGGCCCGGCCAAGAAGAACCTCGACCGGGAGGAGCTGGTCGAACCGTCGGTCGGCTAGCGTCGCCGCGTTGTCGTGGCCCGCGGCATCAGCAGGATGACGCTGGTCACCAGCACCCAGGCCAGCCAGGCGAAGAAGCCGAAGAAGTAGAAGATGTTCACCACCAGGCCCAGCGAGATCACGAATCCCACCCAGGCGTACCAGGCAGGAAGCACGCGCGTCCGCAACGCCACCACGCCCGTGGCGGTGAACATCACCGCCGACGCGATGATGGCGAAGTTCAGCGCGATGAACCCGGTGCTGCCGATGACCGCGTCGAGGATCGGCGTGAGGGCGACGGGGTCTTCCTCGAACACGACCGTGGCTGCGGGGGCGATGAAGGCCGAGCCCGCCATCAGGACCAGCACGGCGGAGGCGACGCCGCCTCCGAAGGCCACGGCCGACAACCGGCCGGGTTCGCCTTCGGCGCGCCGCAAGACGCTGCGCAAGGTGCCCACGAACCAGAGGAACGCGGCGGCTCCCAGCCCCACGAGGAAGTACTGCAGTCCCACGCCGACCTCCCCCTGGTCCTGGTAGAACGCCACGAGCTCTTGCGCGTCGGCGTTCTCGGGCGTCTCGCCGCCGACGAATCCCAGGGCCACGAACAGCGCCACGAACACGATCCCCGTCAGCGCCGACCATCGCTCCCAACGGTCCTCGGCCATGCCGCCTCCTCTCGCCGTCCGGGAAACCCTACCCACCGAAAGTTGTCACTTTCGGACCTTCGGCCGGTTACCATAACGTTGTGGCCATCGCCGAGGTACCCCTCCAGGGGGAGGCCGAGGCAGAGGTTCGGGAGCGGATCCTCTCGCTGCCGGACCGATTCCGGTCGGCCGCAGCCGCGGGGTTCGCCGCCGAGTTCGCTCTCCACATCGATTCCGACCGCTACCGCGTAGCCATCGCCGACGGCCGCTGCGCCGTCGGCGAACAGGATCCGACGGCACCCACGGCGCGCATCTCCACGGACGCGGGGACCTGGCTGGATCTCGACGCCGGGTTCCTGACCAGCATCGACGCGTTCCTCGACGACCGCATCACGGTGCGGGGCAACGTCGACCACGCGGTCCGCATGCAGTCGCTGTTCCGGCCATTCGCTCGGGAACGGACCCCGCAGGACCTGGAGCACGTCACGATCCGGGTCGGGGGGAACCGGCTCTCGACCTTCCTGTTCGGCGAGGGGCCGCCGGTGGTGCTCTTGCACGGGCTTGGAGCCACCAAGCTGTCCTACCTGCCGCTGCTGCCCGCCCTCGCCCGCCACTACACCGTGGTGGTGCCGGACCTGCCCGGCCATGGGGAGTCCACGAAGCCCCGGGCTCCCGACTACACGCCCCAGTACTTCGCGTACGTGATGCTCGAGCTGCTCGACCATCTCGGCGTCGAACGGGCGGCGATCATCGGGAACTCGATGGGGGGCCGCATCGCCCTGGAGGTGGCCGGAGAGGCTCCCGATCGCGTCCCCGCGCTGGTCCTCCTTGACCCGGCGGCGGCGGGGCTGCCGTTCCCGCTGTTCGCCAGACTGCTGGGGATGCTGCCGACCGGCGCGGGGGCGGTACCCATCCCGCTTCGCAAGCGGATCGTGATGGGCGCCATGCGGCAGCTGTTCGCCAACCCGGCCCGATTGCCGAGCGCTGCGTACCTGGCCGGCGCCGACGAGTTCGTCCGCATCTACCGCATGGGGGATGCCCGAAGGGCGCTGCTCGCCGCGATCCGCGGCCTGGTGGCCGATCCCGACGGTCCGTTCTGGGAACGGGTGGGGGACTACCCGGGCCGGGCGCTGATCCTGTGGGGAAGCGAGGACCGCCTGGTCCCCGTGCGCATGGGACGGCGACTGGCCGCCACCATGCGGAACGCCGAGATGGTGGTGCTCCCCGGTGTCGGCCATGTGCCGCAGTTCGAGGTCCCGGAGGAGACGCGGAGCCTGGTGCTGAGCTTCCTGGGTCGATCGATCGGACCGCGCCTCATCCCCGGGGCAGCAGAACCCGGAAGCACGCCCCGCGCGGCTGGTTCGGCTGGTAGCTGACCTCGCCGCCCTGCGCCTCGGCCAGAGCCCGGACGATGGCCAAACCGAGACCGACCGACCCCGTGGTGTCTTCCGTCCGGAAGGGCTCGAACAACGCGGCGACGTGCGTCTCCGGGACGCCCGGGCCCTGATCGACGAACCGCAGATCGACGTGGCCATCGGCGTCCGCCGCCTCGACCGCGAATGGCGGTCCCCCGTGGGTCAGCGCGTTGGCGGCCAGGTTCACCACGATCTGTTCCAGCCGCTGGGGATCGGCTCGAACCGTCAGGTCGGGGGGGATCCGCATGTCGAACTTGCTCTCCTGGCCGGTGAACGCCAGTCCGTTGGCCACCGCCTCGGCGAGCCGTACCTCCTGGAGACGAAGCTCCATGCGCCCCTGCTCCAGCCGAGCCAGGTCCAGCAGGTCGGTGGCCAGCCGCTCCAGGCGTTCGGCCTGTTGGTCCGCGGTCTTGGTGAGCTCCTCGCGGGTGCTCGGCTCGAGGTCGGGACCGTGGCGGCTCAAGGTGGTGAGGATCCCGCGAATCGAAGTGAGCGGGCCGCGGACGTCGTGGGCCAGGGTGGCCACCAGGTTGGCCCGCAGCGAGTCGATGCGCGAGACCTCGTCGAGCGTCTCCGACAGCGCGGCGCGCTGGCGGCGGAGGTTGCGGGCCATGAGCCCTGCGGCCATGGCGATCAGCAGGCCGATCCCCATCCGGAACGAGATGCTCTCCGGCTGGAATCCGAATCCTCCGGGCCCGTGGACGGACTGGGGGAAGACGTCCACGCGCCACAGCTCTCGCCCCACGTACAGGAGGGTGACCACCAGCCACGTCCACAAGGCGCCGGGGAGCCCGAACCGGATCGCGCCTTCCATCGGGAGGATGAACAGGACCGCCCACAACGCGGACAGCGGGTCGAACGCATACGCCCACACGATGCCCGACGCCACAACCACGTCGAGGACCAGCGCACCGAAGGAGAGCCGCAGCGCGTCGCGCCGGGTCCGGACGTTCCGGTGGATCAACCAGATGGCCACGTTCGCGGCGGCCAGGAGAGCGGCCAGCGCCAGGGCCGCGGTCTTCACTCCGGGGGGGTAGGGCAACTCCCGATAGGCAAGGATCTGAACGAAGGCGAAGACCGCACCGACGCCTCGGACGAGGACCATGACGCGCTCGGCGCGCCGGATGTCTTCCAGTGGGGGGATCACGGACGGCCCCGACGGCCCGCGGGCCGCGGACGGTCCCCGGAGCCGGGCCTCGCTGCCTGCACGATATCTCCCTCCCTGAGGCTTTCGTAATGGTCCGCCGGTACGATCGTCCGGTCAAGGCAATGCGCATCCTCCTGTGGCACGGCTGGCTCCTGGAAGGGACAGGGTCGAACATCTACACCTCCAAGGTCGCCGAGGTCTGGCGTCGTCAGGGCCACGAGGTGGTCGCGGTGTGCCAGCAGCCACCCTCTCCGTCGTTCCCCCACGTGGATGGGTGGGGGACGGCGGGTCCGGCCGGCGTTCACGGGATCGACGGAAACCGCTCCGGCGACAGACGGATGGTCGTGATCCGCCCCGACATCGGGACGCTCCTTCCCGTGTTCGTGGTCGACGAGTACGAGGGGTTCGAGGTCAAGCCCTTCGTGGACCTCGAGGACGACGAGCTGGCCACCTACCTGGACCGCAACGTCGACGCGCTGTCCGCGGTGGCGGCGTGGAGCTCGCCCGACGTGGTGGTGGCCGGGCACGCCATGCCCGGCCCCGTTGTGGCGCGGCGAGCGTTGGGCGAAGGCGCGTACGCCGCCAAGGTTCACGGCAGCGACCTGGAGTATGCCATCCGCTATCAGGACCGCTTCGCGGCGCTGGCCCGCGAGGGGCTGGAGGCGGCGACCGCCGTGGCGGGGGCCAGCGCGGACGTGCTCCAGCGAACGGAGGCCGTGGTCCCCGCCATCGCCGGCCGCACCCACGTGGTCCCTCCGGGTGTGGAGATTGATGCCTGGCGCCCCCGGCCCCGGGGGGCAGCGCTGAACGATGCGGCGGAGCGTTTGACCGCCGATGTCGACCGGTCCGCGGGACGGCACATCGGCACCGACACCGAGGTCCGCCGGCGGATGGCCGACCGGGCGCCGGGCGCACTCGACGAGCTCGCCGGCTCGTACGACCAGGCCGTGCCCGATCCCGACGCGCCGGCCCGGCTCCGCGCCCTGGCCTCCTGGAGCGGCCCGGTGGTGGGCTACGTCGGCAAGCTGATCCCCCAGAAAGGCGTTGAGCGCTTCGTCGAGGTCCTGGCGTTGCTCGGTCCCGACGTCCACGGCCTGGTGGTGGGATTCGGCAGCTTCCGCGAATGGGTGGCCGCCCTGGTGGCGGCCTTGGATGCCGGCGATCCCGACGCCCACGCCTGGCTGGCGGAGGAGTCGCCCATGCACCTGGACCTGGGAGCCCACGAGGTGACGGCGGCGGCGGGCCTGGGCGAACGGATCACGTTCACCGGCCGCCTGGCCCACCGGCATCTCTCCGCGGTGACCCCGGCCCTGGACGTCCTGGTGGTCCCCTCGACGCTGGGTGAGGCGTTCGGGATGGTCGCCGCCGAAGCCGCCGCAGCGGGGGTGCCGCCGGTCGTGGCCCGGCATTCCGCGCTGGCCGAGGTGGCCCGGGCCCTGGAAGGTGCCGCCGGAGAGCCCGGGATGCTTTCGTTCGAGCCCGGGCCGGGGGCCACGCATCGCGCGGCGGCCGCCGTCCGCAGGATCCTCGACCTCGGGCCTGCATCCCGCCGGGAGCTCGGCCACGCGCTGCGCGAGTACGTCGTCCGGGAGTGGACCTGGGACCGCACGGCCGACAAGCTTCTGGCGGCCGCCCGTTGAGGGCTCGCGGGCCATCGTCTTCTCGCGTGACGCGGCTGCGTCGCCGGAGGGGGCGCGCGTCGTTCATCGTGTGGATGGTCGCCCTTGGGACGGTGGGCCTCGCCGCGGCCGGGTATCGCTTCGGCATCCTCGGAGGGGACGGGCGAGCACCGGATCCCCAGATCTCCCCTCGGGCCGCCGCGTCGCCGGCCGATGAAGGGAAGCGGCCGCGGCCGCCATCTCCATCGGCTGAGCCGATCAACACCGAGGTCGCCGGGCTGACCACGTTCCGGGGCAACGCCACCAGGACGTACTACGGAGAGGGGCCGGTACCCCGGCGGGCCGAGGTCCTGTGGCGGTTCCCACCCCAGGGCGGGATGTGTTCGCGGTCCTCGGACGAGGAAGGCACCCGGCTGTGGTGCGGCACGGGGTGGACGGGTCAGCCCAACGTGGTCGAGACCGAGGATGGCCGGACCGAGGTGCGGTTCGGGGCGTACGACGGCGCGGTCCACATCCTCGATGCCGGGACCGGCGAAGAGATGTACGAGCCGTTCCCCACCGGCGACCTGATCAAGGGAACGGTGACGTCCGATCCCGAGGGATACCCCCTGCTCTACACCGGCTCCCGAGACAACTACCTGCGGATCCTGGCCCTCGACCGGGGGAACCGACCCCTGGAGCTGTGGAGCCTGTCGTCGGACTCCGCTCCGGACCCGGTGTGGAACAACGACTGGGACGGGTCGCCGCTGGTGATCGGGGACTACCTCTTGGAAGGCGGCGAGAACTCGTGGTTCTACGTGATCCGCCTGCACCGTGGGTACGACGACCGTGGACTGGTCACCGTGCGTCCCAAGGTTCGGGTCGTGGTGCCCGGCTACGACGATCAACTCCTGGCCGAGCTGGGGGACTCCGAGGTCTCGATCGAAGGCTCCGTGGCCTTCGACGACGGCGTGGCCTACTTCGCCAACTCCGGTGGCCTCGTGCAGGGCTGGGACATCTCGGATGTCCTGGAAGGTGGCCGCGATCACGAGCGCGTGTTCCGGTTCTGGACCGGCGAGGACACCGACGCCACGGTGGTCGTCGACGAGGAAGGAGCCCTGTACGTGGCATCGGAGCTGGAGCGGCGCGACGCACGGTCCACGGAGGTGGGACAGCTGCTGAAGCTCGATCCCGGCAGGCCCCGCGACCCCGTGGTGTGGGACATCCCCGTTCCCGGAGAGGGTGGGGGTGCAGGAGGCATGTGGGCGACCCCGGCGCTGTACGAAGACGCCCTGTTCGTGACGACGAACACGGGACGCCTGCTGGCGGTGGATCGCGACCGCGGCACGGTCGCCTGGGAGATCCCGCTGGCGCCTCCCGCGTGGTCGTCACCGGCTGTGGTGGACGGCGTGCTGGTGGTCGGGGACTGTGCGGGAACGCTCCACGCGTTCGACCTCCGGCCCAACCCACTTGCCGCGGAGCCCAGGGAGCGGTGGGCCGTGGACCTGGGCGGGTGCATCGAGTCGACGCCCGCGGTGTGGAAGGGCGCGGTGTACGTCGGGACGCGCGGCGGCGCGGTGTACGCCGTGGGCCGCCCTTCGTGAGAAGGATGGGCGTTCCCGAACCTCGGATCGCGGGTACGGTAGGTGCATGATGCCGCTGAAGCCCGGTGCGGAGGCGCCGGTCGTGGGTACCGGTCCCCGAGCCGAGGGACCGCGAGCCGTGATGTTCTACAAGGTTACCTGCCCGACGTGTCAGATCTCCGCCCCGGTCGCCGAACGCTTCCACAAAGCGTTCCCCGATCGATTCCTGGGAGTCGGGCAGGACCCCGCCGAGAAGCTCGATCAGTTCGCGCAGGAGCTCGGCCTGTCGTTCCCGTCGGTGGCCGACGAGGCGCCGTATCAACTCTCTCAGGCGTATGGGATCCGCACCGTTCCCACAGTGTTCGTCCTCCAGGACGGCAAGGTCGTGGACGTGGTGGAGTCCTGGGACCGGGACGGCTGGAACCGCGCGGCGGCCAAGCTGGGAGCGCTGGTCGGAGCGTCCGCCGAAGCCGTGTCTTGGGAGGGCGACGGCCTCCCTCCGTTCCGCCCCGGGTGAAGCTCCCGCAATGCCCACTAGGTCAGTGGGCCCCATTCAGTTGGGCTGAGGCACCAGGTCTTCCAGCTCCCGATGTAGGGCGAACCTACGGGCCGACGCAGCGGCCGCATCGGAGTCCTTCGGACCTTCCTCCGTCAACACCGCGGTGAACAATGACAGCGGCGTGCGCTCGAACGGAGGAGCGGCGGGGAGATCAACGCCGAGGAACTTCGAGGAGCCGGCGACCGCGAAGCACGGCGTGTCTCGATGCGCGGCTGCATCGGCCAGAGCCCGGGTCCCGACCTTGTTGACCACACCGCCGGGACCCACCGCGTCGGCGCCGGTGACCACCATCCGTCCGGTCCGCGCCGCGCGAACGGCTTCACGATCGTTGATCACCCTCGCCTGTCGCCCCAGCGCTCTGAGCCTTTCGGCGGTGATCGCTCCCTCGCCGCCGGGCTGGGATTCGGCGCACAGGGCCAGGACGTCGGCGGCGGCGACGGCGGCGACCAGCGTGCTGGAGTAGGAG
>DASZKM010000011.1:0-12647 GCA_035947055.1 Actinomycetota bacterium | reverse complement strand
CCGCCGCCGCGGCGGAGGTGGTAATCGGTCCACCGGGTTTGCTCCAGCGGGAACGTCTCCGACCGGATCCGCCCGTTCGAGACCAGCCCGTCCGCCTCCCTGTGCAGCTCCAGGAGCGTGACGACCGAGCTCCGGTCATCGCGGATCTCGCCGAAGCCACGGTTCTTGCCGCGGATCCAGTGGTCCATCCACGCCACGCGGTCGGAGATGATCTCCGGACCCGATAGCTGCGTGTCGTGGTTGCCATTGGTCATCACCATCCGCTTGGGCACGCCGTCCACGAGCTCGAACAGGTGGGGGAACCGGGGCCCGGTCTGCTCGTCCTGGTACGCACCGGTGATGTGGATGGGAACTTCGATGGACGACGCGTAGGTCACCAGCGAGTGCTCCCGCCACCATTGGCCGTCGGTATCGCCGAGGCCGTTCACGAACACGCCCTCGTGCCACAGCATCCGCTTCCGAGTGGCCAGGTTCTGCATGCACGTCCGGTCCTGGGTCCGGACGATGCCCGGCGCCGTGCCGCCGCCGGCGTCGTAGGCCGGACGGATGGCGCCGGCCCACAGGAGTGGGAACCCGTAGTTGGAGACCCCGCCGGGATAGGTGATCCCCCGATACAGGTCGTCGATCAGCCCCGACACGCTCACGGCAGTCAGATGCGGCGGCTGTGTGGCGGCGACCATGAACCCGGTGATCCCGCCGTAGGAGTGGCCCATGATCCCGACGTCACCGTTGGACCACGGCTGGTCCGCGATCCACTCGATGAGCTCCCGGCCGTCCAGCGCGCTCTGCCAGCTGAACAGGTCGAAGTCTCCACCGGAGCACCCCGTGCCCCGAACCGACGCATGGACCGTGACGTAGTTCGCGTTGAACGCCTCGGTGACCTGGCGGCTGTCCTCTTGCAGGGGGAGGAATCCGGCGCCGGTGGCATCGGCGATGTCACCGGAAAGCGTCCGTCCCACCGCCGACCCGCCGTCGTACCCGCTCATCTCGAAGATCGTCGGGTACTTCCGTCCCTCGACGAACCCGTCCGGCATCTTGATGTTGACCGCGATGAGAACGCCGTCGCTCATCCGGACGTACCCGTTCGGCGCGGCCGAGGCCGGTCCCGGAATCAGGAACAGGAGTCCGGCCAGCAGGGTGATGGCCAGGGCGACCGATGAGGTACGTATGGGGCGGGCAGCTCGCATCGTTCCCTCCGGTCGTAACGGACAGGCGCGTCCGGAGTGCTGCCGTGAAGTCTACCCAGTTGCGGAGAGCGATGAACTACGCGTCACGGCGAGGCGAGTCGCCGCTCGTCTTCGGGCATCGCTGTGGCCGGCTCCGCCAGCGGCAGACGGAACGCGAACCGGGAGCCTCGTTCGATCTCGCTCTCCACCTCGAGCTCGCTGTGGTGCAGCTTGAGGATCTCTCGAACCAGGGCCAGACCCAGACCGGTCCCGCGGGTGGGCCGGGTGTTGGCGTCACCGCCCCGGTAGAAGCGCTCGCCGATGTATCGCAGCTCCGAGATCGGGATCCCCGGCCCGTTGTCGCGCACGCTGATGGTGGCGAACCCCCGCAGCGTCGTGGCGGCCAGGACGATCCGCGTCCCGTTGGGGGTGTGCTTGGCGGCGTTCGACAGGAGGTTCTCGATGACCCGCTCCAGGAGGACCGGGTCGGCCCGGACGGACAGGTCGTCGGTCACGTCGACCACCACGTCGTGGTTCTCGAAGAACGAGCGAAGCCTGCTGATCACTCCGTCGACCAGCGGACGAAGCATCACCGCCTCGAGGTTGACGTCCATCCGGCCGGCCTCCAGCCGGGAGAAGTCGAGCAGCGTGCCGATGATGCGGTGGAGCGCCTCGGTATTGGCGTTCATCCGGCCCAGCAGCTCCTTGCGCAGGTCCTCGTCCAGCGAGTCCCATCGCTGCTCCAGGGTCAGCCCCATCCCCTCGATGGCGGTGAGCGGCGTTCGCAGCTCGTGCGACACCGTGGAGATGAAGTCGCTCTTGAGCTGGTCCAGCTCGGCCAGCCGCTGGATGTTCTGGTACTGCTCCTCGAACAGCCTGGCGTTCTCCAGGGCCCGGCCCGCCGCGCCGGCCAGCAGCTCGAACGCCTCCTCGTCTTGCGGCGTGAAGACCCGCTGCTCCGTGGTCGCTCCCACGAGGGCGGCCGACAGTCGTCCCCGAACCCACACGGGGCTGGCGATCGTCGAGCGGAATCCGGCGTCGAGGAGCACCGGGACGGCGTTCGGATGCGACGTGTAGTCCTCCACCGAGAGCGTCTCCGGATGGTCCTTGATCACCCCGGCCATTCCCACCGTCGACTTGTGCATCTTGCGAGTGAACTCGGCAGGCATCCCCACAGCGTGGGCGGACCGGTACGTGGTCCCGTCATCGCTGTACACGACGAGGTTCACGCCCTCGAACCCCAGGCTTCGGGCCGCTTCCACCACGGCCTGGAGGACACGTTCGGTCTCCAGCGAGCTGACCTCCCGGCCGGCCCGGGCCACGGCGCCAAGCAACGCGGCCCGCCGCTCAGACTCCGACCGCGCGGCCTCCTGCGCCCGCATCTGCCGCCGGAGCTCCAGCGAAAGGAGGCTGCCCATGAACGACAGCGCGGCAAGGAACACCACGCGCAGCACGAGCTCTCCGGGGCCGATGGGCCAGCCGTTCATGCCAATGAGCACCACGTAGTTGAGGGCGGTGAACGCGGTGAGCCCGACCTGGGCTCCGAGGGGATACGAGGCGGCGAAGAACACCGTGGTGAATGCGTACAGGAAGAACATGGGGGAGTCCTGAAGCCCGGTCAGCGGGATGAGCAGTGTGATCAGCGAGATGTCGAGGACCGACCAGGCGTACATGACCGTCATCCCCCGGCCGGACGCCATCAGGCGCCTCCACGGCAAGGCGGCGATGGCGATGACGCCGGCTGAGGCGATCCCCAGCACGAGCAGATAGGCCCGCTGGTCGATCGGTTCGTGCCCGGGCAAGACGTAATACGCCACCGCCGCGGCGATGACGAACACGCTGGTCCAGACCCCCACCCGAACGGTTCGGAGCCGATACTCGGCCAGGGACTGGTCTGCCGATTTCACTTCCGAGGCCACCATTCCATAGGTCGGTCGAAGCCGCCGTCTCCTGTAGCGGTAGGGTCGGGCCGTGGGTACGGGGGACGAGCGGCTGATGGAGCTGGCGCTGGATGAGGCCCGCCGGTGCCTGGAATGGGACGACGTGCCGGTCGGGGCCGTGATGGCCAGGGGGGAGGAGGTCCTGGCCCGGGCGGGGAACCAGCGGGAGCGGCTGGGCGATCCGACCGCCCACGCCGAGGTCCTGGCGCTTCGTGAGGCCGCCCGGAAGGTGGGCACCTGGCGGCTGGACGGCTGCACGATCTACGTGACCAAGGAGCCCTGCCCCATGTGCGCGGGGGCCTTGGTCCTGGCCCGCGTGGAGCGCCTGGTCTACGGGGCCGACGACCCCAAGGCCGGGTTCGCGGGATCGGTGGAGGACGTTGTCCGGCATCCTCGCCTGAACCACCGCCTGGAAGTCACAGCAGGGGTACTGGCCGAGGAGTCAGCACAGCTCCTACGGGAGTTCTTCGAGGCCCGGCGTCCCGCCTGAGCACGTCGGCCTGAACCGAGCCGTCCCGTTGGTACACTTGCTGAGGAGGCGTGCCGGAGCGGCCGAACGGGACCGCCTCGAAAGCGGTTAGGGGTCGAGAGGCCCCTCGTGCGTTCAAATCGCACCGCCTCCGCTGCTACGATCGATGAGGTCTAGACCCGACGCGTGGGTCTAGACCTTTTTCGGAGGCATGCCGGAGCGGCCGAACGGGCGCGCCTGGAGAGCGCGTAGGCCGGGGAACCGGCCTCGAAGGTTCAAATCCTTCTGCCTCCGCTAGATGACCAAGACCGCGGCCTGGCGGTTCTGGGTCCCTTCACGTCAGCCTCTCTCAGAAGTAAACGAATCTGATGACGACGTGATCGGAGAAGTCATCGAATTCGATGACTTCTGATACGTCCCCCATGTGCACCTCAGTCGGCACGTGAGGTGCGCCTCCGCCTCGAGGCGAGCGCGCCCCGGCCGTTTAGGGCGCTGGCGCTCCGCAGGACAGCGCGGGCGGTTCGTAGCCCGGTGTGTAGGTGGTCTCCAGCTCCACCGCGAGCGCCGGAGAAAGGTGGGCCCTGTCCAGCAGCGAGGTGGCGATCGTGCCGTCGGGCAGGATCGCCGTGGTGGCAAAGTCGAAGCGGATCGACGCCCCCAGGCCGCGGCCCGCGTTCGTGTCGCCCGTGCCGACGAAGTGCGTCTCGACCAGTTCCGGAACGCCGCACACGGTGGCGAACCGCAGCACCAGGTCCTGGTCCTTATCCGTGGCGTCATTGTGCGCGTGGACGGCGACCGCCGTGAGGCCCAGGCCGCCATTGGCCCGGAAATCCCACTCCTCGACGCGGTGACTCGGCGGCAGCGAGGCGGTGGCGGTGGACCAGGTCTGTCCCCCGTCCTGAGACAGACGGTAGGTGACCTCTCCCTCGACCACCGAGACCAGGTGCGACCAGCCCCGGGAGTCCTGCACCAGCCGGCCGCGGGGCATCTGGGTGCCGGTGGCCAGGCGGTGTTGCTTCCACACGAGCGTGCTGGGCTCGAGGATCCACCAGTTGTTCGCGGGCAAGATGCCTTCCACCGTTACGGCGGTCTCCAGCACGTCGACCCGGTAAGCGATCGCCCCGCCGCCATTGAGGGGGGCGATGCTGGCCTCGCTGATGGGCTGCGTCCAGTCGGCCTCGGGATCAGGCGTGGCCGGGAGCCACCGCGAGGTGGTCCCGCCTAGCATCGCCGCCAGCATCTTGTTCGAGGCGACGGCGTAGTGAAGCCCGTCGAGACTGTAGAACCAGACGTCCTTGGACGGAAACCCGCCCCTCATCACGGTGATGTACGGGAACGTCTGGCCGGCGATGGTGTGCGGCCCCGGGATCACCGCGATCCACTCCCGGTCATAGAACGGCGTGTGGAGCGCCGTGTACATGTACTCCCAGGTCCCGGTGGCCCCGTCCATCTTGAACGCCAGCACGCGGTCGCCGGTGTACGGGTCCCAGGTCACGCCGACGATGTCGCCGCCGGGGGCATTCACCACGGTTCCCTCCGGACCGACCAGCGGCTCCGCGGGCCGGACCCGCTTCCAGGTCACACCTTTGTCGTCTGAGAAGTTCAGATAGGCCCCGCCGAAGTCCAGGAGCCGGCCCGTCTTGGTGGCTCCGAGGTGGTTCTCGCAGCAGTTCCCCGTCCCCCGGACGACCCGCCACGCGGTGGTCCCGATCTGCTGGCCGTCCGGGGAGAACACGGGATAGGAGATGGTGTGCTTGGCGAAGGTCACCGGCTGCACGGTAGCCGGGAGTCCCTGGGCATCAGCCCTGGCCACGGCTTCCGTGCCGGTCTGCAGGGCCAGCTCCTCCAGTCGCGGATCCGGGATGGGAGCCCGCAGCGTGGCTCGATCCACCAGCGCGGTCAGCTCGCCGGGTCCCGCCGAGATGCCCACCAACCCCAGGCCGGCCAGCACCGCCAGCGAGGCGAGGAGGGCCACGGCGCGAAGCCGCTTCATGGCTACGGGGTGACGAACAGGGCGGCCGGATCGGCCGGCGGATTCACCACGGGCAGAGAGATGAACGATCCGATGCTGGTGACGTTGTTCACCTTGCCCATCGCGTACGAGATCGTGCCCGGGTTGCCAGGGACCGCCCACACCGTGTTCGAGCCCTGGAGGATCAGCCCGATCCGGTTCCCCTTCGTGAACGTGTAGTCCTGGGGCAGGAAGTGCACCAGGCCGTGCTGCCACCCGGAAGCCGGCTCGGCCTTGGCCCGCCCGTTCCGGTAGTCCATGTTCAGGAAGCCCCGCTGCACCAGGTTCAGCGAGCCATTCGGGAGCACCTCGACCAGCAGCGGCGTGAGGTGCTGGCTGGGGTGCGACAGGTTGGCCCATACGTCGAACACGGTGCGCCCCGCGATGCGCACGTCCCGGGCCAGCGGGTCCGACTCCGAATACAAGGAGTAGTAGCCGTGCCCCCGGACGGATGTCCCGCTCACGTTGGCCACCTCGCGGTTCAGGGGGTCACGGAGGGTCAGCTCCTCGCTGATCGTTCCAGGGTTGATGTGCACCCAACCCCCTCCCGTGTTCTGCGGCGTCGGTTTGAGCCATCCGGGTTCCCCGGTCGGCTCGAACTTCCTTCCCAGGTACAGATTCACGTTGCCGGTGCCAGGTGGTGGCCAGGCCGTCTCGGTACGGTATTCGGGGTCGATGGTGGTCGCGGTGCGTCCCAGTGTCCTGACCGGCGGCTCGTCCTCGATACCGGTGTCGATCCCCTTCAGGGTCTTGTCGAAGAACCGGTCGATCAGCGGCAGGGCGATGCCGGGCGCGCCGGCGTGGGCTGACTGGCTCATGACCAGCATCTTGAACGGCACGCCTTCGGTCACATCGAGCGTCTCCGGGTCGTCGACCGGGAGTGCCTCGTATAGCCGGAGGCCCTCGTCCTGCTTGACGTTGTAGTCCTGCCACCCGTGGACGATCATCGTGGCGGCCCGGAACTTCGCCGCGTCCTTGACGTAGTCGCGTTCCAGCCAGAACTGGTCGTAGTCCGGGCTCCGGCTGTAGCCCTCCTGGGTATGCAGGAGTGACTCGTCCTCGCATTTCACGACCCGTTCCGTGATCATCCCCGGGTTGTCGCCGGGCACGGTCCTGCCGAATCCGTAGTCGAACGCCAGCGGCGTGTCGAAGCCCTCGTCGGTGGGTATCCGGGAGTTCAAGAAGTACCGCACGCCGTCGTAGTAGGCGTAGCCGTACCACGCGCTGATCCCGGCGATCGACACGATGGCCTTGAGCTCGGGAACGTCGGGACCGCGGGCAGCGATCATGTTGGTCGTCGTCCCGTTGTACGAGACTCCGATCATCCCGACGTTCCCGTTCGACCACGGTTGGGCAGCGAGGAACTTGACCACGTCGACCCCGGACTGCTGCTCCTTGGGGCCGCCGTAGTCCCAGCACCCGGTGGAACCCCGGGTTCCCAGGACATCGGCCACCGCTCGTGCGTATCCCTTGGGCACCCACCGGGAGGCGAACCCGTCGTTGGTGGGGCTGGAGTCGGCGAGGCTGTTGTACGGGGAATAGGTGAGGAGGATGGGCTGTGGATCGAACTGCTTGTCCCGGCGGACCTCTACTCGAACCCTGGCTCCGTCCACCGTAGGTACGTAATAGGTCTCCACCACGACCTCGGCGCTGGCCGGTGCGGCGGGAAGGAGGGAGGCCAGCACCGCCCCGAACAGGGCGGCCGCCAGCAGATTCCGTCGGGGCATGGAGATGGCTTCGCCGAACGGGACGACCGGGCCTTTGTGCGGGGGCACAAAAAGAAGGAGGCCCCTGAGGGCCTCCTTCGTTCCTTCGTGTGGCGCTGGCTTCTGGGTCTAGGTCAGCGCAGCTCGGCAGTAACCTCGAACAGTCCCGGATAGCTGTGCGCCACGTGTGTTTTCGTGGTGCTCTTGTTCGAGGTTTCGAGGGACCACACGTGGGCCACGCACTGGGGAGAGGTGTTCTGGGATGAGAACCGCCACTCCGCCCGGCCGTTCCCGTTCTTGTCTCCCAAGTTCTCGATCGCCAGGCATTCCGCTCCCAAATCCGAATACGAGATGTACCAGCCGCTGCCGCCCTGCGTCGTTGAACCAGTGCGGAACGCTCCGGCTGAACACATAGATCTGGGCGCTCGTGCAATGCACGGGCGCCGGGGAGATGTCCGCTGATTGGATCTCGATGTACCGGCCGTTGTCGTAGCGCTCGTCGAACATCAGGATCGCCGTGTCGGCATACCCGAGCTCGTTCAGCTTTGATAGGTCGCCGATCTTGGAGTTGGTCTCCTCATCCGCGTACAGGCTGTTCGGTCCGGCGTCGCCCAGGACGATGTCGCCGGCCTGGCCCCGGCTGGCCAGGTCGACCCAGCATCGGGTCATTTCGCCTGGCCACTGTGGACTAGTCCGTTTCCCCGCTGAGCCGAAGGAGGGGGTGTCCGGAGCGCGGTCTATACTCCCTTCGTAAGGGGCTGAGCCGCCGCGGCCCCGCGGCGGGCACACGAAAGAGGAATCTTCCCCGGAAAGGACCCTCGCGTTGGAGGAGTATCGCTCCCTCTACCGGAAGTACCGTCCCCAGGACCCCTCGCAAGTGCTGGGCCAGGAGCACGTGGTCCGGGCTCTGGCCGGGGCGGTCGGTGAGGGCCGGCTGGCCCACGCGTTCCTTTTCTCCGGGCCCCGAGGAACGGGGAAGACCTCCTCGGCCCGGATCCTGGCCAAGATGGTCAACTGCGAGCGTGGGCCCACCGCCGAACCCGACAGCACCTGCGACCAGTGCCGGCGGATCGAGGGCGGCACCCACCTGGACGTGGTGGAGATCGACGCCGCCTCCCACGGCAGCGTGGACAACGCCCGGGAGCTCCGCGAGCGGGCCCCCACCGCCCCGGCCCAGGGCCGGGAGAAGGTGTACATCATCGACGAGGCCCAGCGGCTGTCCCGCGAGGCCTTCGACGCGCTGCTGAAGCTGTTCGAGGAACCGCCGCCCGGTGTGCGCTTCGTGCTGTGCACGACCGAACCCCACAAGATGCCGCCCACGATCGTGGGGCGGTGCCAGAAGTTCGAGTTCCGCCGGGTTCCCGCAGACACCATCGCCGCCCACCTGGTCGACGTGGCCGGACGGGAAGGCATAGCGATCGAGATCGAGACGGCCGAGGTCATCGCCCGGGAATCCGAGGGCTCGGTGCGAGACGCGCTGTCGCTGCTGGACCAGGCCGCAGTGCTGGGGGGTGGCAAGGTCACCGACGACGAGGTCGAGCGGCTCATCGGTACGCCCGACCTCGACGTCCAGTTCGGCCTGGCCGACGCGGTGGCGGTGGGTGATGCCCGACAAGTGTTCGGGCTGATCCATGGTCTGGTGCAGCAGGGCCATGACCTCCGGCACGTGACCGGGCAGGTCACCGGGCACTTCCGCAACCTGCTGCTGGCCCTGTCATCGCCAGAGGACCGAGCGATCCTCGACGTCCCCGCCGAGTCGCACGAGCGGCTGGTGGCCCAGGCCGGGAAGTTCTCGGCGGCCGAGCTGAACCGGATCCTGGCGCTGCTGCTCCAGGCGCAGACCGACATGCGGTGGTCGACGTCGCCGAGGCTGACCCTGGAGCTGGCTCTGGTCCGGGCGGCGCTTCCCGAGACCGATCCCCAGCCCGCGGGGCTGGTGGCCCGGATCGAGCGCCTGGAGCGGCTGGCCGGCCTGGAGAAACCGGCGCCCGAGCCCCCGCCCCCGCCGTCCCGCGCCGAGCAGGCCCCGGCCGAGCCGGCCGACGCACAGGAGGCGACACAGCCGCCCGATCCGACGGGTGGTCGGGATAGCGACCAGGTGGTCGGGAACACGACCACCGCCGAGGGAGAACACCCAACCAAGGAGACAGACGAAGCAACGACCCATGCTCCCGACGCGTCGTCCGTCAACGCGGAGATGCTTCGCCGCTCCTGGCCCCAGGTGGTCGAGGGACTGAAGGAACGGCGGAAGATGATCGCGTTCGCCAACGCCTCGTTCGCCACCGTGGGCTCCTTCGACGGGCAGACGCTGGAGCTGGTCCTTCCCCCGGCCAAGCACTACGCGGCCCGGAAGCTGGAGGAGAAACAGAAGGAGATCCAGGTCGTCCTGCAGGAGATGTTCGGCATCGCCCCGCAGCTCCGGTACACGGTGCGGGAAGGCACGGCGCTGGAGCCCAGCACCGACGAGCCGCCCGGCACGCCGGAAACGGCGGAAGCTTTGCTTCGGGCCCAGTTCGGGGCCGAGGTCGTCGAGGAGGAGTAGGTGTACGAGGGGCCGATCCAGGACCTCGTCGACGAGCTGAGCCGCCTCCCCGGCATCGGACCGAAGTCCGCCCAGCGGCTGGCGTTCCACATCGTCAAGACGGCGGGGCAGGACGCTCGGCGGCTGGCCGATGCCATCGTCCAAGCCAAGGAGCGGGTCCGGTTCTGCCGTGAGTGCTACGGCGTGGCCGAAGGCGAGCTGTGCAAGCTGTGCGCGGACCCGACCCGGGACACGGCCATGGTGTGCGTGGTCGAGGAGCCCAAGGACGTGTCCGCGGTGGAACGAACCGGGGCGGTGAAGGGCCGGTACCACGTGCTGGGCGGGGCCATCTCGCCGATGCAGGGCGTGGGCCCCGACGATCTCCGGGTCCAGGAGCTGCTCGACCGGGTGGGCCGCAACGGCGTTCGCGAGGTCATCCTGGCCACCAACCCCAACCTGGAAGGCAACGCCACGGCCATGTACGTGGCCGGGCTCCTCAAGCCGCTCGGCATCCGCGTGACCCGGCTGGCCTCGGGCCTTCCCGTGGGAGGCGACCTCGAGTACGCCGATGAGGTCACCCTCGGCCAGGCCCTCGAGGGCCGCCGGGACATGTAGCACCCCGCGGATGGCACGGCACCCGAAGACGGCGGCCCTGGCCGTCGCCCTTTCGTTCCTCTCCGCGTGCGGCCTGCCCCGGGATCCTGAAGGGACATTGCAGCGGGTCCGGGGAGGCACGCTTCGCGTCGGCATCACCGAGCACCCGCCGTGGACCATCGTGGACGGAGACGAGCCGGGGGGCGTGGAGGTCACGCTGGTCGAGGATCTGGCGGAGCGGCTCGATGCCCGCATCTCCTGGACGTTCGGATCTGAGGCGCAGCTGTTCGAGGCGCTCGAGCGCCGGGAGCTCGATCTGGTCATCGGCGGTTTCGCTGCGGACGATCCATGGGCGGAGATCGTGTCCCTGACGCAGCCCTACATCACGATCCGGACGATCGTCGGCGTCTCTCCCGGCACCCCATCGCCGAGTTCGGCCGACGGACTTCGCATCGCCGCGGAACGAGGGACCGACGTGCCGGCCTTGGTGGAGGAGCACGACGGCATCCCGGTTCGCGTGGACTCCCTCGAGGATGCTTCGCCGCCGGTGGCGGCGGACGAGTGGGAGGTCCGCGCGCTCGGGCTCCAGCCCACCGACGTGATCCTCCACGAGTCCCAGTACGCGATGGCCATCGTGCCGGGGGAGAACGCGTGGCTCGTTTACCTCGAGCGATACCTGCGCTCCCGACTCTCGGAGGTGCCGGACCTGTTGGTGGAGCAAGCCTCATGAAAGCCGGACACGCCGAGCTGCCTGCGGACAAGGAATCGATCCGTCGCCGGGCCGTGCGCTTGGAGATCGTCTCGATCCTGTACCTGATCACCGCGGCCACCGCCGTCTACCTCACGCTGGGGAACTCCCAGGCCATGAAGACGGCGTGGGTCGAGGACCTGCTGAGCTTCATCCCCCCGATCAGCTTCCTGTTCGCCACGCGGCGCCGGAACCAGCCGCCGACCCGAACCTTTCCCTACGGGCACCACCGGGCCACGTCGGTGGCCTACCTGGCGGGCTCGGTGGCCCTCCTGACGTTCGGCACGCTGATCCTGCTCGACTCCGTCTCCAAGCTGGTGACGTTCGAGCACCCCTCGATCGGCACCGTGGTCCTGTTCGACAACCAGATCTGGTTGGGCTGGTTGATGATCCCCGCCCTCCTGTACACGGGCATCCCCATGCTGATCCTGGGCCGGATGAAGCTGCCGCTGGCCCGGGCCCTGCACGACAAGTCCCTGTACGCCGACGCCCGGATGATGCGGGCCGACTGGCTGACCACCACGGCGGCCAGCCTCGGTGTCCTGGGCATCGCCGTGGGCCTGTGGTGGGCCGATGCCGTGGCCGCGACGATCATCTCCTTCAGCATCGTCAGCGACGGGTGGGAGAACCTCCGTCAGGTCACCGCCGACCTGATGGACCACGTCCCCACCACGGTCGACCATCAGATGGCCGACCCGTTGCCGGCCAAGGTGGAAAAAGCAGTGCGCTCGCTCCCGTGGGTCAAGGAAGCGCGGGTCCGACTTCGGGAGGAAGGACACGTGTACTTCGGCGAGGTGTACGTTGTGCCCTCGACGCAGCGCGACCTGCTCCGGAACATCGAACGGGCCCACGAGAAGATCCGGAGCATGGACTGGCGGCTGCACGACGTGGTCATCGCTCCCACAGCCGAGCTTCACGACGAGGTTGAGGACCTGGAGGAGAATCGGTCCTGATGTCCATCGTCGTGCAGAAGTACGGGGGCACCTCTGTCGCCGACATCGACCGCATCAGGGCGGTCGGGGACCGGGTGATCAGGGCCCGGGAGGAGGGCCACGACGTCGTCGTGGTGGTGTCCGCTATGGGCGATGCCACCGACGAGCTGATGTCCATGGCTCACCGGCTGACGCCGATGCCCAACCCCCGCGAGCTCGACCTTCTGCTCACCGCCGGCGAGCGTATCGCGATGTCGCTGCTGTCCATCGCCCTGAACGCCGCTGGGTACCGGGCGGTGAGCTACACCGGCTCGCAGGCCGGGATCATCACCGACACTCGCCACGGCCGGGCCAAGATCATCGACATCCGCCCCGGCCGCATCCGGGAGGCCCTGGACCGCAGCGAGGTGGTCATCGTGGCGGGCTTCCAGGGCGTGTCGACCGCGGCGGACGTGACCACGCTGGGGCGGGGAGGGTCCGACACCACGGCGGTGGCCCTGGCCGCGGCCCTGGGGGGCGACCTGTGCGAGATCTACACCGACGTGGCCGGGGTGTTCACC
>DASZKM010000010.1:0-3071 GCA_035947055.1 Actinomycetota bacterium | reverse complement strand
CGGCGCGGTCAAGCCCGTCGGTCATGATCGGCCCGGGCGCTGACGGCCGAGCAGGGCCTCATGGCACGGTGTACACATCCACCATCCGAGTTGCGCAATGGCGTGCGCGTCGGGATCGCCGGGAAAGGTCCGCTGGCAGCGGCCGCATCGACGTTCCCGCACGGGCTCTCGATCCGGGGATGGGTCTGGAGCGGCCTGGGGATCCTCCACGTCAGGGCGTGGCCCGTCCTCGCCAGTAGCGGTAGACGCCGAGGCCGATGAGACCGAGAGCAATGGCACCCAACACTTCCATGGTGCTCCTTCCGCGCCCGGGGTTCCGGCCGTCGTCGACGGGGGACCGGCGCGTTTCCTGAACCAGCGTACGTCGGTTTCAGAATTCTGGCAATCTATTTCTAGAATTCTGATACGATTACCCAACGTGGGGGAATGGAGCTTCTTCACCAACCATGCCCGAGTCTTGATCTGCATCGCCCGGGATCCAGGGATACGGCTGCGGGACCTCGCCGCGACGATCGATGTCACCGAGCGCAGCGCCTACGCGATCGTTACCGACCTGGTCAATGGGGGCTACGTCGTCAAGGACAAGGACGGGCGTCGCAACCGCTATCGGGTCGAGGCGCAGTTGCCGCTCCCGGAATCCATCGGCCGGGAACGCACGGTCGGCGACGTTCTCGGCCTCCTCGTCGACGTCGACGCCAGCAGACGGCCAAGACAACGAACCAAGGAGCGTCATGCCAAGTGAACCTGTGGCGATCGTCATGCCGGACGACACGGTCGATTGGCCGGCTGTCGCCGACGAATTGGCCGGGGTACTCCGGACGACGATGCTGCGCAATCCCAACCTGACCGCCCGGGACTGGGCCCGAGCCTCCGCCGCGCTGGAACGGTACGACGGCGCCACCTGCGGCGTGGCGGTGGAGTTCCGCAAGCCCTCCGACCCCTGAACCGGCGCCGATCAGCCTGACCGGGGCCGCCAGCGTCAGCCGCTCGTCAGTGGCAAGTCCTTGGCCGCCTTGACGATGTCGCTCTGGTGCTTCAGCAGGAGGTGGAGCGTGTCCCGGGCCACCTCGGCCCCCACGTGGTCGACGCCGAGGAGGACCAAGGTGCGGGCCCAGTCGAGCGTTTCCGACACCGACGGGTGCTTCTTCAGTTCCAGGCTGCGGATCGAGGCCACGAGGCGGACAACCTCATCGGCGAGATGTTCGGCAATGCCCGGCACCCGGGCCAGGACGATGGCCTTCTCCCGCTCGAGGTCGGGATAGTCCATGTGGAGGTAGACACAACGGCGCTTGAGGGCTTCGGAGAGTTCGCGGGTGTTATTGGAGGTCAGGAACACCAGGGGAATACGGCGGGCCCGCACCGTTCCGAGTTCGGGGATGGACACCTGATAGTCGGAGAGTATCTCGAGGAGCAGCGCCTCGGTCTCAATCTCGACCCGGTCCACCTCATCGATGAGGAGGACGACCGGCTCATCGGCCCGGATCGCCTCGAGGAGCGGGCGGGTGAGGAGGAAATCCTCGGAGAAGATGTCCTCCTCGACCTCTTTCCACGGCACCGCCGCCTGCTCGGCCAGCTGCCCGGCCTGGATCCTGAGAAGCTGTTTCTTGTAGTTCCACTCGTAGAGGGCTTTCGACTCGTCGAGGCCCTCGTAGCACTGCAGACGGATCAGGCGGGCATCACCCATCTCGGCCACCGATTTGGCCAGCTGGGTCTTCCCGGTCCCCGCCGGCCCCTCCACCAGCACCGGTTTGCTGAGCTGGACGGCCACGTACACCACTCCGGCGATGCGCCGGTCGGCGAGATAGCGGACCCGGCGGAGCGCGTCCTGGACCGCTCCCGGGGAGCCGAAGACGTCTTCAGGGAAGTGGGGGAGCGAAGTGACCGCTACCGGTGGTTCAGCCACGGGTACCGGGCGGTGTCCTTCCCGGCGTAGTCGGGGTCGAGGTAGATGAAGCAGCGCTGGATCTTGAAGTCGCGGATCTCAAACACGTCGCACCAGCGCCCCGCCCCCCACTCCGGGTCACCGGCCCGCCAGGGGCCGTCCTGGTGCTCGCCGTGGCTGGTCCCCTCGCAGACGATCACGTCGGTGCCGGAGAAGATCCAGTTGAAGTCCGAGAAGTGGTGGGTGATGCCCTTCAGCGTCGAGCCGACGTCGGAGACCCACTGCTCGATCTCCTTCTTGCCGTTGGCCAATCCCCACTTGGGGAAGTAGACCTGGGCGTCGTCGGCGAACAGGTCGAGGATACTGCCCCCGGTCGACGTCACGCCGCCGTTGTCAAACGCCTTCAGGTACTCGAGGGCCACAGACTTGCGCTGCTCGTCAGTCATGGTCTGGGTGGCGATGGCCATGGGTCCCCTCCTTCGCGATCAGATGCATATTTGACGACTTCAGCTCCGGACATACCAGGGCGGCAGGTTGGCGTCGACATTGATCCAGATGGACTTGGCATCCGTGTAGTCGTGCATGGCCTCGAAGCCCATCTCGCGGCCGTAGCCGGACTGGCCCACGCCACCGAACGGCGATCCGGGATTCACCCGCTTGTAAGTGTTGACCCACACCATCCCGGCCCGGAAGGCCCGGGCCATGCGGTGCGCCCGGGACAGGTCCTTCGTCCACAGCCCACCGCCGAGGCTGTATTCGGTGGCATTGGCCAACGTCACCACCTCATCGTCGTCCCGGAAGGTCGTCACGGTGACGAACGGCCCGAAGACCTCCTCCAGGCAGACCCGGTGCGTGGGTTGGGCCCGCACGACCGTCGGCTCGACGTAGAAACCGCTGGCCAGAGCCGGGTCCGTGGGTGTTCGGCCGCCGGTGATCACCTCGCCGCCCTCGTCGACGGCGACCTTGACGTAGCTCAGCACCCGGTCGCGGTGTTCGGCCGACGTCAACGGGCCGAGCTCGGTGGCGGGGTCGAGGGGATCGCCGATGCGGAGCGACGTGGCCAGGGCGAGGAACCGGTCGAGGAACTCGTCGGCGATCGCGTCGTGGAGGAGGAGCCGGGAGCCGGCGATGCAAGCCTGGCCCTGGTTGTGGAAGATGGCGTAGGCCGACCCGTCGACCGCGGCGGCGA
>DASZKM010000009.1:0-7886 GCA_035947055.1 Actinomycetota bacterium | reverse complement strand
GCGATGAGCTCCTTCCGCCGGGCCTCCGGGTCCTTGGCCTGCTTGAGCTCCTTGCGGAACACGATGTTCACCGCGCCCTCCGGACCCATCACCGCGATCTCGGCCGTGGGCCAGGCCAGCTCGACGTCCGATCGGATGTGCTTGGAGTTCATGACCACGTACGCGCCCCCGTACGCCTTCCGGGTGATCACGGTCATCCTGGGCACGGTGGCCTCGGTGAACGCGTACAGCAGCTTCGCTCCCCGGCGGATGATCCCCCCGTATTCCTGGGCGGTGCCGGGCAGGAAGCCGGGGACGTCGACGAAGGTCACCAGCGGAACGTTGAACGCGTCGCAGAACCGCACGAACCGGGCGGCCTTCTCGCTGGACTCGATGTCCAATGTTCCGGCCAGGACCTTGGGCTGGTTGGCCACGATGCCCACCGAATGTCCGTCCAGCCGGGCGAACCCGGTGACGATGTTCATGGCCCACAAGGGGAACACCTCGAAGAAGTCGCCGTCGTCCATCACCGACGTGATGACGTCCTTCATGTCGTACGGCTCCCGGGGAGAGTCCGGGATCAGCCCCTCCAGGTCCTCGCACCGGCGCTCGGGGTCGTCGCTCGAGGCGAAGACGGGCGGGTCGTCCATATTGTTCGACGGCAGGAACGACAGCAGGTACCGCACGGCAGCCAGGCACTCCCGCTCGTCCTCCGCGATGAACGAGGCGATGCCCGACCGGCTGGCATGGGTCTGGGCCCCGCCGAGCTCCTCGAACGTGACGTCCTCGCCGGTCACGGTCTTGATGACCTCGGGCCCGGTGATGAACATGTGCGAGGTCTCCTTGACCATGAAGATGAAGTCCGTCATGGCCGGGGAGTACACGGCCCCGCCCGCGCAGGGGCCCATGATCACGCTGATCTGGGGGATGACGCCGGACGCTCGGACGTTGCGGTCGAAGATGTAGCCGTAGCCGGCCAGCGAGGCCGCACCTTCCTGGATCCGGGCCCCGCCGGAGTCGTTCAGGCCGATGACCGGAGCCCCGGTGGCCGAGGCCAGGTCCATGATCTTGCACACCTTCTCGGCGAACGTCTCGCCGAGCGACCCACCGAACACCGTGAAGTCCTGGGAGAAGACGAAGACCTTGCGGCCATCGACCGTGCCCCACCCGGTGACCACGCCGTCGCCGTACGGACGGGTCTTCTCCAGCCCGAACGCCTGCACGCGGTGCCGGGCCAGCATGTCGGTCTCCACGAACGACCCCGCATCGAGCAGCAGCTCGATGCGCTCCCGGGCGGTGAGCTTCCCCCGGCCGTGCTGTCGCTCGACAGCGTCCTGACCCCCGGCGACCCGGGCGTCGTCCTTCCGACCCCGGAGGTCGTCGATCTTTTCGTGGACCGGCCGTCGGGGAACGTCGGGCTCTGCGGGATTCTCGGTCTTGGCCATCGCGCGCGAGTGTAGTCCACGCCCTTCGGTTGCCGGAGAACGGCTCCGTAACCTACCCTCTGGTAGCCCCTAGGCATCGGAGGTCGTTCGTGGCCAAGGACCTGTACGAGATCGGTGAGATCCCTCCCCTCGGGGAGATCCCCCCGCGGATGTACGCCCAGGTGATCCGCCCCGACAGATTCGGGGACCCGGAGAAGGCGTTCCAGATCGAGGACATCGAGGTCCCGGAGGTCGGGCCGCACGACGCGCTCGTGCTCGTCATGGCGGCGGGCATCAACTACAACAACGTGTGGGCGGCGCGGGGGATCCCGGTGGACGTGTGCAGGGTCCACGAGAAGTTCGGCGAGCCCTCGGACTTCCACATCGGCGGGTCGGACGCCTCGGGGATCGTGTTCGCCACCGGTGATGAGGTGACGAACCTCGAGGTCGGCGATCACGTCGTCGTGCATTGCGGCCAGTGGGAGCCCGACGACCCGGTCGTTACCTCCGGTGGCGATCCGATGTTCGCGGACTCCTTCCGCATCTGGGGCTATGAATCCAACTGGGGCTCGTTCGCCCAGTTCACGAAGGTCCAGGCCCATCAGTGCCTTCCGAAGGCCCCCCATCTGTCGTGGGAGGCAGCGGCCGCCCCCACCCTGGTCGGAGCGACCGCCTACCGGATGCTGCTGGGGTGGCCGCCCCACGTCGTGCAGGACGGCGACGCCGTCCTGGTGTGGGGCGGCGCGGGAGGGCTCGGATCCATGGCCATCCAGATCGTCCGGGACCTCGGCGGGAAAGCCGTCGCTGTGGTCTCTTCCGAGGACAAGGCGGAGTTCTGCCGGAAGCTGGGGGCGGTCGGCGTCGTCAACCGGAAGGACTTCGACCACTGGGGGATGCCCCCGCACTGGAAGGACGGCCAGGCGTACAAGGAGTGGCTGGGCGGAGCGAAGGCGTTCGGCAAGGCCTTCTGGGAAGCGCTGGGGGAGAAGCGATCACCGCGGATCGTGTTCGAGCACCCCGGCGAGGACACCGTGCCCACCTCGGTGTTCATGTGCGACACGGGCGGGATGGTCGTCATCTGTGCCGGAACCACCGGCTACAACGCCGTGTCCGACCTGCGCTATCTCTGGATGCGGCAGAAGCGGCTGCAGGGTTCCCACTTCGCCAACGACGAGCAATCCGCCGCGTTCAATCAGCTGGTCATCGAGGGACGCGTGGACCCCGCATTGTCGCGGACGTTCACGTTCCAGGACATCGGGACGGCGCACCAGCTGATGAGTGAGAACCGCCACCCGGAGGGCAACATGGCCGCCCTGGTGTCGTCGCCCCGGGAGGGCCTGACCGAGCTTCCCTGAACCCGCTCCTGACGGGCGCTGTGCCTAGGGCTCCTGGACCAGCTCGACCAGCACGCCCCCGAACCCCTTGGGATGGACGAACGCCACCGTGGTGCCCCTCGACCCGGGGCGGGGTTTCTCGTCGATCAGCTCGACGCCGAGGTCACGGAGGCGATCGAGCGACTCGGCCACGTCGTCCACCCGGTACCCGACGTGGTGCATCCCTTCTCCTCGCTTGGCCAGGAACTTCCCCACGGGCGTGTCCGGGCCGAGGGCCCCCAGGAGCTGGATGTAGGAGCTTCCGGCCTGGAACATGACCTCCTCGACTCCCTGATCCTCCACCCGCTCACGGTGGACGGGCTCGATCCCGAATGCCTGCCGGTAGTGCTCCACGGCGGCCTCCAGGTCCGAGGTGGCGATCCCCACGTGGTCGACGTCGCGAAGCACGGTCGAACCATACCCGCCGTCTGGCCGACGCCGAAAATGACCCCTTTGGGGCACAGACACGCAGAGTAGCCGTGGCATACACTCACCTGGCCCGATCGCCCGACGGCGAGCGGGCCGATCTGTCGGGGGGATGGGGGACGAAACCGGACATGCCTCGCAAGAAGGAAAACGTGAATATCCGCGGCCACGACCGGGCCGCCGGCACCGTGGCTGCGGTGCTCGGCAAGTCCAAGGTGGTCGAGGCCGGCCTGGCAGACGTATCGCGGATCCGGGAGCGCGTCCGCCGGCGCCGTCTGATCCGACTGGGGATCATCCTCGGGGCGATCGACCTGTACCTGTGGTACCGGGTGGCTTCCGGCAATCCCCTCGGCGCGCCGAGCCTTCCGAACGACTGGGTGTTGTGGCTGCCCGCCGTCCTTCTCATCGGGGTGCTGGGGGTCATGCTGCTCCTTCCCCTGGGGAGCGGACGGTCCCCCCACATCCTGGTCAGGCCGGAGCACATCGACGTGAACCTGGAGGACGTCCGGGGCCTGGACAACCAGGTGGATGAGGTGGTCCGAAGCCTCAACGTGTTTCTGGGCTACGCCACGTTCCGGGACCGCATGGGCGGCTCGCCGCGGCGGGGCATCCTGTTCGAGGGGCCGCCGGGAACCGGGAAGACGTACGTGGCCAAGGCCATGGCCAAGCAGGCTGGCGTGCCGTTCCTGTTCGTCTCCGCCACCGCGTTCCAGTCGATGTGGTTCGGGATGACCGGGGCCCGGATCCGATCCTTCTTCAAGGCCCTGCGCAAGGCGGCCCGCCGGGAGGGCGGAGCCATCGGGTTCATCGAGGAGATCGACGCGATCGGCACGGACCGGGGTCCGTCGGCACCAACGCCGTCTCCGCGGCAGCAGGGCGGGTGGGGAGTCTCCCCGATGATGTCGCCGTCCACCGGGGGCATGGTCAACGAGCTCCTGATCCAGATGCAGTCCTTCGACCAGCCGCGGTGGCTCCTGAAGATGCGCGACCGGCTGGTCAACTGGATCAACGGCTACCTGCCGCCGGAGCGGAGCATCAAGACCCCACCCTCGCCGTACCACAACCTGCTGCTCATCGCGGCCACCAACCGGGCCGATTCGCTCGACCCCGCCCTCCTCCGACCCGGGAGGTTCGACCGCCGTCTGTATTTCGACCTGCCCACCAAGAAGGGCCGCCGCGACCTGATCGACTACTTCCTGGACCGCAAGGCTCACCAGGCCGACCTCGACGAGGAAACGGCCCGGGAGCGGCTGGCCCACGACACGTTCGGGTACACGCCGGTGATGATCGAGCACCTCTTCGATGAGGCCCTGCTGGTGGCCATCCGCCACGGACGCGACGCCATGGGTGTGAGCCATGTGTACGAAGCCAAGATGGCCGAGGAGATCGGGCTGGCCCAGCACTCCGCGTACACCGACGAGGAGCGCCGGGCCATCGCCACCCACGAGGCGGGCCATGCCACCGCGGCCTACTTCCTGGGCACCACCCGGCGTCTGGAGGTGCTGTCCATCATCAAGCGCCGCCAGTCCCTGGGGCTCCTGGCCCATGCGGATCTCGAGGAGCGGTTCACCAAGTCGCGGACGGAGCTCGAGGCCTCGCTGGCCATCTCGCTGGCGGGGATGGCCGCAGAAGAGCTGTTCCTCGGCGAATCCGGGACGGGCCCGGCGTCCGACCTGGCCGCCGCGACCGAGGTGGCCGCCACGATGGTCGGGGCCCTGGGCATGGCCGGCTCCCTGGTGTCGTTCGAGGCGGCCACCGAGGGCCCGATGACGCGGAGCCTGGTGGCCCGCGTGCTCTCCGACCGCGAGGGCAAGCGCCTGGTCGAGGAACTGCTGGATCAGCAGAAGGTCCGGGCCCGCAAGGTGCTGGAGGAGAACCAGCATGTGGTCGAGGCTCTCCGCGACTCGCTGTTGGAGCGGGACGAGCTGGTCGGCGAGGAGATCACCCGGGTCATCACCGAGGCCCTGGAGCGCGAACGGGCCGGAACGCTGAGCGACTGAGCTAGGCCGGCGCCTCCGGCTGGATCACGGGGTCCTCCGCGCGCCACGGTTGTCCTTCGCGGATCAGCGAGCTGCCCGTAGCAACCGCCACCTTCTTCCCATCGGCGTTCCGGATCTCCGCGTTGGCCACCGCCAGCGTACGCCCCCGGTGCTCGACGGTACCGGTCCCCACCAGGTCGCGGCCGTCGGCGAACACCGGACGGAGGAAGCTGACCTTGACGTCGAGCGGTGTGTACGTGCTGCGCGCCGGCAGCGTGGTCTGCACCGCGGTGCCGAGCACGGTGTCCGCGAGCAGGGCGGTGGCGCCGCCCTGCACGGTCCCGAGCGGGCTGGTCAGCCAGGGCGAGGTCGGCAGGGCGAACGTCGAGGTTCCCTCGGCGGCCGCGGTCGGGACCAGGCCGGTGAGATGGGTGATCGGGGGCGGCGGCAGCTTGCCGGCGATGAACCCCTCGAACACCTCGAGACCGGTCATCGCGTCCCACTCCGCCTGGGTGAGCGCCCGTCCCTCGACCGGCCGGAGGTAGGGGTCGGGCGTGTCGTACTGGGGTATCTGAACCGGTTCGACTTCGGACGGGTCGGGCGCCGGATCGATCGGGTCGAGGATGAAGCATCGGGACGTGCCGTGCGCAACGGGGTGGTCATCCTCGTATGAGATCTCGACGTCGGACACCGCGAGCGACCGACCGCTGTGGATCACGCGGCCCCGCGCGACGAGCGTCCGGCCGTCCGCGACCACGGGGCGGAGGAAGGTCACGGTGAGATCGGACGTGGTGTAGGGCGTCGCCGGCGGGAGCGTCGACTGGATCGCGCAGCCGAGCGCCGCGTCCGCGAGCATGGCCAGAACGCCGAGCTGGATGTAGCCGGGAGGAGAGATCAGCCAGTCGGTGGCCGGCATCGTGAACGTCGCCTTCCCCTCGTCGACCTCGATGGGGAACATCCCCGTGAGATGGGCGAGTGGAGGAGGGGGTCCGAGCCCCCGGAAGAACGCGCGGAGCTGCTCCAGCCCCGACAGGCCGAACACGCGAGGGTCGAGGTGGCCTCCGCGGACGGGTTCCTGCCAGATGGCCGGCTCGATGACCAGCCGGATTGCTTCAGCCATCGGGAGCTGCTTCGTCGATCGGCACGGCGGGCGCCGCCGGGCGCCACGGCCGGCCGGGCAGGAGCATGGCCGAGGAGCTGGCCAGGGCCACGGTCTTCCCGTCCGCCCCGGTGAGCTCTGCCGAAGCCACGGCGATCCGCTTCCCCCGGTGCAGGATCTTCGCGGTGGCTCGAAGGTCGGATCCGTCGGCGGTGACGGGACGGAGGAAGTTCACCTTGAGGTCCAGCGTCCCCCATGAGGTTCCGCCGGGGAGCGTGGTGTGGATCGCGCCGTGCATCGCGTAATCGAGGAACAACGCCGTCGTCCCCCCGTAGAACGCGCCCCCGGCCGTGGTCCACGACGGGCTGGCCGGGAACGTTACCGCGAACTCGCCTTCGTGGAACTCGAAGTGCTGGGCACCGACCCAGTTGCTGAGCGGAGCCCGCGGCAGCTCGCCTCGCTGCCAGGCGGCCATCATCTCCACCCCCGACATCCGATCCCATACGGCCTGCGGGACGATCTCTCCTTCGGCGGGACGCTCGAACTGATGGGGGGTGTCGTACTCGGGCCAGGGGATGGGCTTGGACGGCGGTTGGGCGTCCGGCGGCGCCGGCAGGCCGGTGACCATGTTGCGGGCCGTGGCGTGGGCCAGCAGGTGGCCATGAGCGTCCTCGATGCTGGCCTCGCACAGACCCTGCGATCGCCCGGCCTGGATGAGCCGGGCGCGGGTGATGATCGCCCCGCAGTCCGGGGCCGGCGGCCGCAGGAAGTGCAGCGACAGCTCCGAGGTGGTGACCCAAGCGCCGGGCGGCAACGTCGTGAACAGCGCCGAGCCCAGCGGCGCGTCGGCCGCGAACGCCAGCACGCCACCGGTCAGCGTCCCCGCCGCGCTCTGGAGCCAGGAGGTGACGGGGAGGCGCCAGGTGGACATCCCGGGCCCGGACTCGACCTGTTCGGAGCCCGCCACGTACCAGATCGGCGGGTACGGGTACTCCCTCCGCAGCCACCGGCGCATCTGCTCCATTCCGTCGAGCGCCAGGATCCCGGGATGCTCCAGGTAGGCGAACACGCCGCGGACCTCGTCCAATCTCCCACCCCTGACCCGGATGACCACCGGTCAGTAGGATAGCGCCGGGCCGGGCAACGGCCAGCCGGTCGTAGAATGGCGGAGGACCCCACCAGAAGGAGACCACCGTGACCCGTTCCGTGATCGTGTCCGGCGCCAGGACGCCCATCGGGAAGTTCGGGGGTGGGTTCCGCGACCTCCCGGCAGTCGAGCTGGGGGCGGCGGCCATCCGGGAGGCGCTGTCGCGGGCCGGGGTGGCCGGCGAGCAGATCGACTACGTCCTCATTGGCCAGGTCCTCCAGGCCGGCGCGGGGCAGATCACCGCCCGACAGGCGGCGGTCGCCGCGGGCGTGCCCAAGCACGTCCCCGCGATCACCATCAACAAGGTGTGCCTGTCCGGCCTCAACGCCGTGGCCCTGGCCGACCAGCTCATCGGGGCTGGGGAGATCGAGATCGCGGTGGCCGGGGGGATGGAATCGATGAGCCAGGCACCGTACGTCTTGCCCGATGCCCGGTGGGGGGTGCGGATGGGCAACGCGC
>DASZKM010000008.1:0-6741 GCA_035947055.1 Actinomycetota bacterium | reverse complement strand
ACCTCCTGGCACCGGCGCAGGAGATGGCGGGGCTCCAGCTCCGTCACCACCTCGATGACCGCGTTGAGGTAGTCCGGTTGCGGCGGGCCGACCGGGTCCGTCTCGTACACGCGGGAGGAGCGAAGCACGCGGATCCCGCGCTCGTTCAGCAGGGCGATGGCCTGGCGCAGGTTCTCGAGACGGTCACCGAGGTTGGAGCCCATCCCAAGGAAGGAGCGGGTCACGGCGCGCGGCTCGCGGTGGCCTCGGCCGTTACGTCGGCGATGCCCAGCCGCTCGGCGGCCGCGGGCTTGTGGATCCGAGCGCGGCACGCGCGCACCCCGGACATCCCCGCCACCGTTTGCGCGATCCGCTCGGCCAGCGTCTCGATGATCCGGTGGGATTCCTTCTCGATGAGCTCGCGGACGGTGGTGACCACCTCGCGGTAGTCGGCCGTGGTGTCCAGTTCATCGTCGACGGCATTCACCTCGATCTCCAGATCGACGGTGAACGGCTGGGGAGCGTCTCGCTCGCCTTCCCGGGCCCCGTGCCGTCCCTCGGCCCGGATGCCATCGATCCGCAAGGACTGCGGCATCAAGCCCTCCCGGCCTGGCGGGCCGAAGCGCGGCTGGCCCGGGCCTCGGGGATCTTGCGGAAGTCCCAGGACGAGACCCGCTCCGGTGAGAGCCGGAACCAGGCCCGGTTCCTCCATCGTCGATAGGGAACCTCCCCGCCGGCGAAGAACTTCTCCGACCACAGGCGCTCCGCCACTCGGGCTTCGTCCGAGTCATCGTCGAGGCGATCCACGGTCCCGGTGACCACCACGCCCCGCAGGGCGTCGTAGGTCTCTCCGTCGTCGGCCACGGCCGAGGCCCGGCCCGTGCGCATGGCGTTCTCTACGGTGACGTTCCCCAGCGTGGAGTTCAGGTACATCGTCCCGTCATCCCACACGAACCACAGCGGCACGACGTGCGGGATCCCATCCGAGCCGACGGTGGCCACGCGCACGGTGCGTTGCTCCCGCAGATAGGCGTTCAGCTCGTCGGCGGTGAGCGAGAGATCGAGCTTAGCCATCGGGCGACGGCCGCTCGAAGGACACTCCGAGCTCGACCGGTGTCGGTTCGGGGTGGCGGTGGGACTCCTTCAGGTAATGGACCGCCAGATACTGGGAGATGAGCGGAAGGACCGTCTCGGCGGCGTCCTCGGTGACGTAGTGCGAGCAGCCCGGAAGGATCGCCACCGTCGCCCCCATGAGCGCCTCGCCCAGACGCTCCGCGAGTTCCGACGAGAGGAACGGATCGTCCTCCCCCCACACGATCAGCACACGGGCGTCGACGTCCGACAGCCGGGAGTCGCCCCCATCCAGGCCCTGGCCGTCGATCCCCCGCGCCGCGCGGACCACCGCCATCGGATCGGCGAGCCAGGGACGCACGTACTCCGCCCGGTCCTCGGGAGCCAGCCGCTCCGGCCGGCGCATCCCGAGGTCGAAGGTCACGTCGATCAGGTTCCGGACGAAATCCTCGGTGACGTGGTTGGGCTGGGCTCCCTGGATCATCTTCACGCCTTCGATGGGCCAGGCGTCGAACGCGACGCTGTCGGCGAGGACCATGGCCTCCACGCGGTCCTCCAGGGCCAGCAGCTGGGCCACGCCGCCACCGATGTCGTGGCCCACCACCGCGAAGGAGTTGACGTTCAGGTCGGCGAGTAGCTCGCGGACCGCTTTCGCCTGCGACCGGATGGTCAGCACCGACGGATCCTCGGGCTTGGCCGAATCTCCGTAGCCGATCAGGTCGGGGGCGATGACTCGCGCGCGTGGGGCGAGCATGGGCACCAGGTCGCGCCACACGTGAGCGGACGTGGGGAACCCGTGGAGCAGGACGACCGCCGACCCCTCGCCTTCGTCGACGTACGCCATCTCGCCGGCGGGGAGCTTCGCGATGTGACGGTCCAGTCTCATGCGTTCCGGATCGCATCCACCACCGCTAGCAGGCGAACGGTGGGGGCCACGTCGTGGACCCGAACGATGTGTGCGCCGCGGGAGGCCATCCACGCCACGGAGCCCAGCGTTCCTTCCATCCGCTGGTCGATCGGGGCGTCGCCGAGAGCCTCGCCGATGAAGGACTTCCGGGACGGACCGACCAGCAGCGGCCTCCCGAGGTCCAGGAGCGCGTCGATCTCACGCATCAGCCGCATGCTGTGCTGGAAGTTCTTGGCGAATCCCAGGCCGGGATCCACGCAGATATGCTCCGCGTCGATGCCCGCGGCCACCGCGGCGTCCACGCGTTCGGCCAGGAAGTCCTTCACCTCCGTGACGACGTCGTCGTAGTGGGGGTCCATCTGCATGGTCTTCGGCTCGCCGAGCATGTGCATGGCCACGTAGCCCGCTCTAGCGTCGCGGACCACGCCGAACATCGCTGAGTCGCGGCCGGCCGAGACGTCGTTGACGATCGAGGCTCCCGCTTCCACCGCCGCAGCGGCCACCTCTGCCTTGCGGGTGTCAGCCGAGACGGGGAGGTCGAGCTCCGCGGTGAGCCGCTTGACGATCGGGACCAGCCGGTCCCGCTCCTCCTCCGCGGGAACGGGATCCGAGCCGGGGCGGGTGGACTCCGCGCCCACGTCGATGATGTCCGCGCCTTCCTCCGCCATCCGCAGGCCGTGGGCCACCGCCACCTCGGGATCGAAGAACCGGCCGCCGTCGGAGAACGAGTCGGGGGTCACGTTCAGGATGCCCATGACCAACGTCCGATCGCCGCACGCGATCGTGTGGGAGCCGGCACGCCACAGGAGGGTGGTCATGCGTTCAGCCTAAACGGACGGGGAGAGGACGGCGGGCCGCTACGACAGCGTGGCGGCAGCGAAGCCGACCTCGAAGCGCCGGCACCACACTACGGCGGTCGAGTAGCGGCTGAGATCGACGCCGTCGGGGATCTCGTAGTTCTGGTCTCCGAGATTGCCCTTCAGCGGGCCCAGGTCCACAAAGTCCTGGTCGTACCCGTACCAGTCGTCGGAACCGGCTGGCGTCTTGGACGACAGGTACACGAGGAGGTCCGGACCGTTCGACGTCTCGAACTCCTCGAACCGCAGGAAGCGCCTGCCATCTCGAGTCTCCAGCACGAGTGCGCGACCACGGGAGTCGTGCTCCAGGCTGATGAACTCGCCGCGCGCCTCCACGCCAAACATCGACATCTCGATGCTTCCGGCCTCGTTGACCTTTTCCACCGTTGGCTCGGTCGGTGGCAGGCCCTCGCTCACCGGGTCGTCCGTGAACAGCCGCCACGGCGTGAACCACAACATCCCGAAGACAATGGAGGCCAGCCCGACCAGAACGATGACCGCGGTGGCCCGAGGATGCCGGCGTGCGGTCTGGATCAGGTCCACGGCCGGGTCAGCGCCGGGCGTCGCGGATCAGTTCCATGGCCTCGGCCCGCGTTCGGGCGTCGGTGCGGAACACGCCGCGGACGGCGGAGGTCACGGTCTCGTGGCCGGGTTTCTTCACCCCACGCATCGACATGCACAGGTGCTCGGCCTCGATGACCACAAACACCCCCCGAGGCTTGATCGTTCGCTCCAGGACCTCGGCGATCTCGGTGGTCAGCCGCTCTTGGACCTGGGGGCGCTTGGCCAGCGTGTCGACCAGGCGGGCCAGCTTCGACAGGCCGGTGATCCGTCCGTCCTCGTTGGGCACGTAGGCCACGTGCGCGCGCCCCACCCAGGGAGTCATGTGATGTTCGCAAACGCTGTACAGCGTGATGTCCCGAACCATGATCATCTCGTCGTGTCCCACGTCGAACACCGCGTCGACCACGGCCTCGGGGTCCTCGTGCAATCCCGCGAAGACCTCCCGGTACATGTCCGCGACACGCCGGGGTGTCTCCTTGAGTCCGTCGCGGCCCGGGTCCTCGCCGATGCCCTCGAGGATCAGGCGAACGCCTTCCTCGACCTTCTGGGCGTCGAACTCCTCAGCGGGTCGTTCCACCGCGTTTGTCCCTCTGCGTGCGGACGCTGCGGCGGGCCACGGCCACGCCGGCCCCTCGCTTGCCGCCGTTCTTGGCGCCGCGCTCCTCCCGCTTGGGCACGCTCTTGAGCAGCTTCACCAGGTCTTCCTTCTCGATGGTCTCCCGCTCGATCAGGGCCGCGGCGATCTGGTCCAGCTTCTTCCGCTGGGCCTGGAGGATCTCCAGGGCCTCGTCGTGGGCCTCGTCGATCAGGCGGCGGACCTCGGTGTCGATCTCGAACGCCACCTGGTCCGAGTAGTCGGGATGCGCCGCGAAGTCGCGGCCCAGGAACACCTCTCCCTGTTTCTGGCCCAGCGTGAGCGGCCCGAGCGTGTCGGACATCCCATATTCGGTGACCATGCCCCGGGCGATCTTCGTCGCCCGTTCCAGGTCGTTCTGAGCCCCGGTGGTCACGTCGCCGATGACCATCTCCTCGGCCACCCGGCCGCCGAGCAGCATGGCCAGCTCGTCGACCATCTCCGTCCGGGTGACCAGGAACTTGTCCTCGGTGGGCAGCGTCTGTGTGTATCCCAGGGCCCGGCCCCGCGGGATGATCGAGATCTTGTGCACGGGGTCCGCGTGCGGCAACGCGTGCGCAACCAGCGCGTGACCGCCCTCGTGGTACGCGATGATCCGCTTCTCGCGGTCCGAGATGACGCGAGTGCGGCGCTCGGGACCGGCCATCACCCGGTCGATGGCCTCCTCGAGCTCGTTCATGGCGATGGTCTTCCGTCCGCGCCGGGCGGCCAGCAACGCCGCCTCGTTGAGCACGTTGGCCAGGTCGGCGCCGGTGAACCCTGGCGTGCGGCGGGCCACGACGTCGATATCGACGTCCTCGTCCAGCGGCTTGCCCCGGGCGTGCACCTCGAGGATCCCCCGCCGGCCTTCCAGGTCCGGCCGGTCGATGACCACCTGTCGGTCGAACCGGCCGGGACGCAGCAGCGCGGGATCGAGGATGTCGGGCCGGTTCGTGGCCGCCATCAGGATCACCCCGGTGCGCGTGTCGAACCCGTCCATCTCCACCAACAGCTGGTTGAGCGTCTGCTCCCGTTCGTCGTGGCCGCCCCCCAGGCCCGCGCCGCGGTGACGTCCCACCGCGTCGATCTCGTCGACGAACACGATGGCCGGCGCGTTGAGCTTGGCCTGCTCGAACAGGTCTCGAACCCGAGCCGCGCCCACGCCCACGAACATCTCCACGAAGTCGGAACCGGAGATGGAGAAGAACGGCACGCCCGCCTCCCCGGCCACGGCCCGGGCCAGGAGCGTCTTGCCGGTGCCCGGCGGCCCGTACAGCAGCACGCCCTTGGGGATCTTGGCTCCCATGGCCTGGAACTTCGTGGGCCGCTCGAGGTACTCCTTGACCTCCCGGAGCTCCTCGATGGCTTCGTCAACGCCCGCCACGTCTTGGAACGACGTCTTGGGCTGGTCCTTGGTGACCTGGCGGGCCTTCGACTTGCCGAACGAAAGCACGCGGTTCCCGCCGCCCTGGCTCTGATGGAAGATGAACAGGAAGATCCCCAGCAGCAACAGGATCGGCAAGACGTTGACCAGAACCCCGACCACCGGTGAGCCCTTCTGCGGATCGGCGTCCAGATCCACGCCGGCTTCCTTGAGGTTCTCGGTCAGCTCGTCCTGGTACTCCAGCGGATATGACGCGACGTACTGCTCGTCGCCGGCCAGCTCCCCGACGACCTGCTGATCCGCCTCCTGGAACACCGCGGTCTGGACCTTGCCATCGGTGGCCAGACCCTCGAGCTGGGTGAACGTCAGCTGGGTGGGTGCCGGGCCCTGGCCGGTGAAGTTGACGAACAACCACAGCGCCAACAGGACCAGGCCGAAGTAAAGGAGCGGTCCGCGGATGAGACGACGGACGTTGAGATCGCGGCTGATGGTCGGGGACTCCTTTCGCGGCGCGGCGCGTCACGCCCGCGCGGCGATGGTAGCACAGGGTCTTCGAAGCTCAGCCGACGCTTAGGTCGGGCCGCCGTACGCTTCCGGGCGAAGCGTGGCCACGTACGGCAGGTTGCGGTACCGCTCCGCGAAGTCCAGCCCGTAGCCGACCACGAACACGGGCGGGATCTCGAACCCCCGGTACTTGATGTCCAGGGCCACCTTCTGGACCTCGGGCTTCTGCATCAGCGCGCACACTTCCAGGCTGGCCGGGCGCCGGCCCCGGAGGTTCTTGATCAGGTACGCGAGCGTCAGCCCGGAGTCCACGATGTCCTCCACGACCAGGACGTTGCGTCCTTCGATGTCGTGGTCGAGGTCCTTCATGATCCGGACCACGCCGGATGTCTTGGTCGCCGCGCCGTACGACGACACCGCCATGAAGTCGAACCGGAGCGGCAGTCGGATGTGCCGTGACAGGTCGGCCATCATGACGAACGCGCCCTTCAGGACGCCGACCAAGAGGAGGTCTCGGCCTCGGTAATCCTCTGTGATGCGCGCGGCAAGCTCGCGGATCTTGTCCTGGATCTCCTCGCCGGTGATGAGGATCCGGTCGATGTCCTTCTCGAACTCCGCCACGAAGGATGCGGCCGTCGCGCCGGCTGCTTGATCCCCCCTCTGCCTGGTCCCCGTCCTCACGTCTCCCCCTTCCGTTTGCGTGGGGAAGAAGCGCGAGCGATGCGAACATACCCCGCCCGCCGTTCCGCCACCAGCCCCGGGAGATCCAGACGACGGCGCGGTGATCCCGCCGCCAGGTCGAGCACGCCGCCGATGTGGGCGGCGCCGACGTCGGCGTCCCATGAACCGCCCATCGCGCCGG
>DASZKM010000007.1:0-6230 GCA_035947055.1 Actinomycetota bacterium | reverse complement strand
GGGAAAGATGGACTTCGTCGCCGCGGTTGCCGCCCCGGACATGATGTCGGTGCTGGGGAAGGCGGGACGGGTGCTCGGGCCGCGAGGGCTGATGCCCAACCCCAAGGCGGGCACGGTCACCGACGACATCGGCAAGGCCGTCCGGGAGATCAAGGGCGGGAAGCTCGAATACCGAACGGACCGCCAGGCCAACATGCACCTGGTGATCGGCAAACGGTCGTTCGAGGCGCCCGCGCTCCTGGAGAACTACCTGGCCATCATCGACGAGATCCTGCGGGTCAAGCCCGCTGCGGCCAAGGGCCGGTACATCCGCAGCGTGACGATCTCCACCACGATGGGGCCCGGCATCCGCATCGATCCCAACCGCGTCAGGGATACCGAAGCCGCCGCCTGACCCGAGCACGACCGCAGGTCTACCCGGCTCGGAAGCCACACCTGGGCCCTGAATCGGGCAAATCGGGCTTAAGTTTCGTCCCCCGAGTGGCCGACTCCCTGGTACGGACCAGGGAGGTGGGCACGGCTGAGACGATGGAGCGCTATCGGCGCTTGGGCCGTCTGCATGGCCCTGCTCGCAGGCGTGGCCGGTGCCCACGGCGGCGCTACCGAAGTCGTCCATAGCTGCTTGAAGATGGACGGCGCCCGCCGGAAGGCGGTCATCCGTCTCGTCCACCGGGACACGAAGTGCAAGAGAGGCGAATGGGCGTTCCACTGGAGCTTCTTCGCTCCGGAGGGCCCCGTTGGGCCGCCCGGCCCGGCGGGCCTACCGGGCGCCGAAGGGAGCCCCGGACCGCAGGGCAGCCCCGGTCCCGAGGGAAGCCCCGGGCCGCTGGGCCCCGAGGGCAGTCCGGGCCCGGCCGGAAGCCCCGGCCCCGAAGGGAGCCCCGGATCACCGGGACCGGAAGGCAGCCCGGGCCCGGCCGGTAGTCCTGGTTCACCGGGCCCTGAAGGTAGCCCCGGCCCCGCAGGAAGCCCCGGCCCCGAAGGTACCGCCGGGTCCCCGGGTCCTCCCGGTCCCCCGGGCCCTCCCGGCCCAGCCGGGCAGGCGGGTTCCAACACCACCATCGTGGGCGGGGGGGCCGGGGTCATCACCGGCGACTCCGGCAATGAATTCATCGGCATGTACACCTACCCGTTCAGTGCCACCACCAGCGAGGGCATCGCCCAGCAAGCCATGCCCGTGGCTGGAACCCTGTCCAAGCTCTACATCCGGCTGGGTACGGCTCCGGGTGCGAACAGCAGCTGGAGGTTCGTCGTCCGCAAGAATGGGACGGACCAGGCGCTCGCCTGCGACATCAGTGCCTCGGCGATCAGCTGCGACGACTCCAATCGCTCGGTGGGTTTCTCCGAGGGAGACCTGATCAGCATCAGGGCCTTCAACGTCTCCGGCGCGAACCCCGCCAACTCCAGCGTCCGGTGGACCGCGAAGTACGTCACGACTTGACCGTGCAACCCCCGGGGCTTGGCGGCGGAAGCCGCCGTGGCGTATCCTGACGTCGCCGCAGACCGCAGGGGCGAAAGCGTAATCCCCGCTACGGGGAACCTGCCGAGGCAACGGGCGCCCCCGTGCCCTGTGCTGCGGGGGCGTTTTTCATTGGAGGCGAAGTGCCGAGAGCGGAGAAGGAAGCCAAGGTCAAGGAGCTCGCGGAGCAGTTCTCCGCTGTTCCGGCCGCGGTGCTGGCCGGGTACCGGGGTCTGACGGTCCAGGAAGCGGCCGAGCTGAGGGCGGCCCTCGACGAGGTCGATACCCGGTTCTCCGTGGTCAAGAACACCCTGGTCAAGCGGGCCGCCGAGCAGGCCGGGGTGGCGGAACTCGTCGAGCTCATCGACGGACCGACGGCAGTGGCATTCATCCGCGGGGATGTCGTCGCCGCGGCCAAGCGGATCGTGGAGCAGGCTCGCAAGTTCCCGGTCCTGGAGTTCCGGGGTGGGTTCGCCGAAGGACGGATCCTTACCGGGGACGACGTCAAGACCCTGGCCGCCCTGGAATCGCGTGAGGTGATGCTGGCCAAGGTGGCGGGGCTGGGCAAGATGCAGCTGTCGCGGGCCGCGTGGATGTTCCAGGGCCTGCAGTCGAAGTTCTTGGGGCTGATGAACGCCCTGAAGGACAAGCTCCCCGGGGAACCGGCGGACACCACGGTGGAGCCTGAGGCCGCCGCCGCCGAGGCGGAGGCACCTCCCCAGCCGGCGCCCGAAGAGGCCGAGGCCGCTCCCGATACCGAGGGCGCATCGGAACAGAAGGAGGGGCCCGAGGCGTTGCAACAGACGGAGCCACCTGCCGAGGGGGAAGCTCCGCCCGAGGAAACAGAGACAGAACCCGAGCGCGCGGAGGAGGAGACTCCGGAAGAGGCGGAGCCTGCCGCATCCGAAACAGCGGATACCGAAGAACGAACGGAAGGAGGAGCGTAGGTGGCGAAGGAGACCAAGATGTCGAACGACGACCTCCTGGCGGCGTTCAAGGAGATGACGCTGCTGGAGCTGTCGGAGTTCATCAAGCGGTTCGAGGAGGAGTTCGGCGTGGAGGCCGCGGCCATGGCCCCGGCGGCGGTTGCGGCCGCTCCCGGCGCCGCCGGAGCCGAGGCAGCCGAGGCCGAGGAGCAGACCGAGTTCGACGTCATCCTGGCCGGGGCCGGAGACAAGAAGATCCAGGTGATCAAGGAGGTCCGGGCCCTGACGAACCTGGGGCTCAAGGAGGCCAAGGACCTGGTGGACGGGGCGCCGAAGCCGGTCCTGGAGAAGGTGCCCAAAGAGCAGGCCGATCAGGCCAAGGAGAAGATCGAGGCAGCCGGCGGCACTGTCGAGGTCAAGTAGGTCCCGCCCCAATCTTGACGAGCGGGGTAGGGAATCTCTATACTGGCGGATTGCCGTGCCGTCTTTCGCGTGCCGTAATTCCACGCGTGTCATTCCCTAGGGGGGGTTCTTTTGCCTGAAGCGGTCGCCGGTCGTGATCGCACGTCTTTCAGCAAGCTGCAGGAAGTCCTACCGCTCCCGGATCTGGTGGGGATCCAGCGTGATTCGTTCGATTGGCTATTGGCGGAGGGTCTGGGACAGGTCTTCTCCGAGATCAGCCCGATCGAGGACTACACCGAGACGTACCAGCTCATGTTCGGTCGGCACTACTTCAAGGACCTCAACCACACCGCGGAGGAGTGCCGGGACAAGGATCTGACCTTCGACGCACCGCTCCACGTCGAGGCGGCCTTCATCAACAAGGAGACCGGGGAGATCAAGGAGCAGGACGTCTTCATGGGCAACTTCCCCATGATGACCGACAAGGGCACCTTCATCATCAACGGCACCGAGCGCGTCGTGGTCTCCCAGCTGGTCCGTTCCCCCGGCGTGTACTTCGACCGGCAGCTGGACAAGACGGCCGACAAGGACGTGTTCCTGGCCAAGGTGATCCCCGCCCGGGGCGCCTGGCTGGAGTTCGACGTCGACAAGCGGGACACCGCGGGCGTCCGGATCGATCGCAAGCGGCGACAGAACGTCACCGTGCTGCTCAAGGCGCTGGGATGGACCGAGGAAGAGATCCTGGAGCTGTTCGGGGGCGCCGAGTCCATCAAGCTGACCCTGGAAAAGGACCACTTCAAGACCCAGGAAGAGGCTCTCGAGGACATCTATCGGAAGCTCCGCCCCGGAGAGCCGCCCACCGCCGAGTCCGCCAAGGGCCTGTTGGAGAACCTGTTCTTCAACCAGAAGCGCTACGACCTGGCCCGTGTGGGCCGGCACAAGATCGACAAGAAGCTGGGCGACCCCGGCGACCTTCTGCGCAAGCAGCTCAAGGCCCGGTTCGACGGCATGAAGGAGATGGACAACCCCGACCGCCGGGACTGGGAGCAGCCGCGGTGGCGGGTGTTCTCCCAGCCGCAGTCGGGGGAGAAGGGCGGCCCGAAGTTCAAGCCCGTCCTGACGTACGAGGACATCGTCAAGACCGTCACCTACCTGGTGCACCTGCACGCCGAGGACGAGGGCTTCGAGGTCGACGACATCGACCACTTCGGCAACCGCCGGCTGCGCTCGGTCGGCGAGCTCATCCAGAACCAGGTCCGGATCGGCCTGTCCCGGATGGAGCGGGTGGTCCGGGAGCGCATGACCACGCAGGACGTGGAGGCCATCACCCCCCAGACCCTCATCAACATCCGGCCGGTGGTCGGGGCCATCAAGGAGTTCTTCGGGACCTCGCAGCTGTCCCAGTTCATGGACCAGACCAACCCGCTGGCCGGGCTGACCCACAAGCGGCGTCTGTCGGCGCTGGGCCCGGGCGGCCTGTCCCGGGAGCGGGCCGGGTTCGAGGTCCGTGACGTCCATCCTTCGCACTACGGGCGGATGTGTCCGATCGAGACCCCGGAGGGCCCGAACATCGGGCTCATCGGGTCGCTGTCCACCTTCGGACGGATCAACGACCTGGGGTTCGTGGAGACCCCGTACCGGCGGGTGGAGAACGGACGGGTCACCGACAAGATCGACTACCTGACCGCCGACGAGGAGGACGTCCACGTCATCGCCCAGGCCAACGCGGAGCTCGATACCCGCGGACGATTCACCTCGGAGCGGGTCCTGGTCCGCCGGAAGGGCGGCGAGGTCGACTACGTGACGGCCGAAGAGGTCGACTACATGGACGTCTCGCCGAAGCAGATCGTCTCGGTGGCCGCGTCCCTGATCCCGTTCCTGGAGCACGACGACGCCAACCGGGCCCTGATGGGAGCGAACATGCAGCGCCAGGCGGTGCCGCTGCTTCGCTCGGAGGCCCCCCTGATCGGCACCGGGGTGGAGTTCCGGGCGGCCATCGACGCCGGCGACGTGGTCCTGGCCGAGAAGCCCGGACGCGTGGAGACGGTATCCGCGGACGAGATCGTGCTCCGCGAGACCGACGGCAAGACGCGGAAGTACAACCTGCAGAAGTTCCGCCGGTCGAACCAGGGCACGTGCATCAACCACAAGCCGATCGTCGACCAGGGCCAGTCCGTGCGCCGCGGCCAGGTCATCGCCGACGGCCCCTCCACGGACCAGGGCGAGCTCGCCCTGGGCAAGAACCTGCTGGTGGCGTTCATGCCCTGGGAGGGACACAACTACGAGGACGCCATCGTCATCTCCGAGAAGCTGGTCAAGGACGACGCGCTGACGTCGATCCACATCGAGGAGCACGAGGTCGACGCCCGCGACACCAAGCTGGGGGCCGAGGAGATCACCCGCGACATCCCCAATGTCTCGGAGGAGATCCTCAAGGACCTCGACGACCGGGGCATCGTTCGCATCGGCGCCGAGGTCAACCCGGGCGACTACCTGGTCGGCAAGGTCACGCCGAAGGGGGAGACCGAGCTGACCCCGGAGGAGCGGCTGCTCCGGGCCATCTTCGGCGAGAAGGCCCGGGAGGTTCGCGACACCTCGCTCAAGGTTCCCCACGGGGAGTCCGGCAAGGTCATCGGGGTCCGGGTGTTCTCCCGGGAGGACGGCGACGAGCTGGCTCCCGGGGTCAACCAGCTGGTCCGGGTGTACGTGGCCCAGAAGCGGAAGATCTCCGACGGCGACAAGCTGGCCGGCCGCCACGGGAACAAGGGCGTGATCGCCAAGATCCTCCCCGAGGGCGACATGCCGTTCCTTCCTGACGGCACGGCCGTGGACATCATCCTCAACCCGCTGGGGGTCCCGTCCCGGATGAACCTGGGCCAGGTCCTGGAGACCCATCTCGGGTGGGCGGCCCACCAGGGGTTCAAGACCAACGGCCGGGCCCAGGACGGCCCGGTGTTCGTGGCCACCCCGGTGTTCGACGGGGCCCGGGAGCAGGACATCAAGAACGCCCTGTCCACCGCCAAGGAGAACGGCGACGGTCAGAAGCTGGTCGATGACCAGGGCAAGGCCATCCTGTACGACGGGAGGTCGGGCGAGCCGTTCGAGGAGCCGGTGGCCGTCGGCTACATCTACATCATGAAGCTGCTGCACCTGGTGGACGACAAGATCCATGCTCGGTCCACCGGCCCGTACTCGATGATCACCCAGCAGCCGTTGGGCGGGAAGGCCCAGTTCGGCGGGCAGCGGTTCGGAGAGATGGAGGTGTGGGCCCTGGAGGCGTACGGCTCGGCCTACGCCCTGCAGGGCCCACACCTCCATCTCCCCGAATCGCTGGCCGCCGAACTGCGCCTTCCCGCCCAGCGGCTGCTGAGTGATCATCGAGTACGGACCGGTCGAACGAGCGTGGATCTTGTCGTCCACCAGGTGCAGCAGCTTCATGATGT
>DASZKM010000006.1:0-1958 GCA_035947055.1 Actinomycetota bacterium | reverse complement strand
CGCCGTTCCTTCGGCGCGACATCCCTGACGACAGCCCGAACCGCTCGCCAGATGAACAGGTACAGCAGCGCGAGGAGGGCAATCTTCAGGATGGTCAGGACGAAGGGCGGAACCGAGGGAGGCACTACCGCCTCCGGAACTCGAGGACGGTTCGTCCGATCGTGATGCGGTCCCCGTCGGACAGCGTGGCTTCCTTCACGGGGCTGTCGTTGAGCAACGTGCCGTTGGTGGAACCGAGGTCGACCACCACGTACTCATCGCCCTGGCGGCGGATCTCGGCGTGGCGGCGGCTCGCCCCGGGATCTTGCAGCTCCACCTCGGAGCCCGCCAGCCGGCCGATCACCGAGCGGTCTCCGCTGAGACGCCATTCCTTTCCGTCCTCGGGGAGCACCAGGGCGGCGCCGGTCACCGCTTCAGCCGACCGCGCCTGCTCTGGTTGGGGCGGTCCGGTGGCCTCCGTCAGCTCCGCGTCGATCTGCACGTCACCGCGCTTGAGCCGGTCGTCGGTGTCGAAGACCACCTCGGGCCGGGCCACGAGCGCGTAACCGTTCTCCTTTGCCCCGTCGACCACGGCGTTCTCCAGCTCGCGGATCAGCGCTCCTTCCATGTTGGAGAAGCGCTCACGGTCGTCCTCGGATACCCGGAGCGTGTACCGGTTGGGGACCCATACCTCGCGAACGCCCACGTTCTTTCCCCGCTCCATCTCTCGGAGGATGAGTCTGGCCAGCTCGACTGGCTGGAGTCCCGAGCGGAACGCTGCCTTGAAGAACCCCTCGATTCCCCGTTCCAGCCTGCTCTCGAAGTCTTTGAGGACGCCCATCGGGTGGTCTTCCCCTGTTAGCGGGGCCAGGAACGGGGAAATTATAGGTCAGCCCTTTGGCGGACCTGACAGGTGCGCACCATTCGCACCCTGGCGACGTGTGATCAGGGGTGCGGCGCGGATCCGCCGGGCAGGAAGTGGGGGCGCTGAGCGCGAACTATGAGAGAGACCACATGATCACCTCGTCCGAGGAAACTTCCACGCGTCGTCCCGCCCGTTTCTGGTGGGCTGCTACTGCTGCCGCCGTGGCGACGGCGATGGTGGTCGGCGGACCCGTCTCCGGCAGTGATGATGGATCCGCGGGGTTCCGCGGCGGTCCGGCCAGCTTCGGGGCGGCCTACGGCGGCGCATCGGAGGAGTTCAGCAGCTCAGCGGAGCGCGTCCAGGGCCCGACGGCGACCGACTCGGGCCCGACGCCGGGCATCGCCTGCGACGAGGGCTCGAAGCCGGAGACCATCCAGGGCAAGGCCCCCAAGGCCGACTACGACTCCGGCAGGGCCGCGGAGGGGTACTTCTGCAACGCACGCGAGATCTCAAACTTCCGCACGTCGGGCGGCTATCGGGTGGAGCGCTACGTCGACGCGGCAGGCAACGAGTGCGCGTATTTCGACTCGACCCTCCTCTGGCCGCATAACGCGCCCGAGCAGGGGGCCGAGGGACCGGGTGCCTTCGTGATGGATGTCTCTGACCCGGCGAACCCCATCCATACCGCTACCTTGCGAACCGAAGCGATGCAGTCTCCTCACGAGTCGCTCCGGCTGAACCGGAAGCGGGGGCTGCTGGTGGCGGCCATGGGTTACCCAACATGGAACCCGGGTTTCATCGACGTGTACGACGTCACGCAGGACTGCCGGCATCCCGTGCTCCTGTCGTCGACCCCGATGGGCGTTATCGGGCACGAGAGCGGGTTCGCGCCGGATGGCATGACGTTCTACATCGCGGGTCTCTACGCGCATACGCTCACCGCCGTCGACCTGTCGAACCCCAGGGTCCCCCGGCTGTTGTGGGCGACCGACGACTACTCGCCACATGGCGTGTCGATCAGCAACGACGGAAATCGGCTGTACATGGCCGAGGCCGCGTTCGACGACAACAATGGCTTCTCGGGCCTGACCATCCTCGACGTGAGCCAGGTCCA
>DASZKM010000005.1:0-10676 GCA_035947055.1 Actinomycetota bacterium | reverse complement strand
CGTGTACCAGGACGACCAGGTGGGGCGAGTGCTGCACCGCGACGAGGCGTCGTTCACCTGGCGAGCGCTGGAGGAGGGGCGCATCGTCCGGGAGGGCGACCCCGTGTGGCGGGAAGGAACCGCGATCCGCGTGGAGGCCATCCCCGTCCGGTTCCGTGACGACCTCGTGGCCGCCATCAGCCAGCAGGCCAGCCTGACCACCGCACGGACCCCCAGCCGGCTGGAGCTCACGTACCTGCAGACGGCAGGGGACCTGGCGGTGATGATCGCCGAGGGAACGTTCCCGTTCGCCGTCGACGAGCCCGACCCGGAGTCACTTCCGCGCGTGGGGGATGGGTTGCTGCGCCTCGACCCGTCGGGCCGGGTCGAGTACGCGAGCCCCAACGCGGTATCGGCGTACCGTCGCCTGGGAGTCACCGAGAACCTGGACCGTCCGCTCGGAGAGTTCGACCTCGACCCGGATCGTGTGCTCGAGGCGATGCGGGTACGCCTTCCATTGGAGAGCGAGGTTGAGGCGCGAGGAACCGTGGTCCTGCGCCGGGCCGTCCCGCTCGTGGTCGGCGGGCAGGTGTCCGGCGCGGTGGTCCTGCTCCGCGATGTCAGCGAGCTCCGTCGGCGTGACCGGATGCTGCTGTTGAAGGACGCCACGATCCGCGAGATCCATCACCGAGTGAAGAACAACCTCCAGACCGTGGCCAGCCTGCTTCGCCTCCAGGCCCGGCGCCTGGAACGGCCCGAGGTCCGCGAGGCGTTGGAGGAAAGCGAGCGACGTATCCGGTCGATCGCTGTCGTCCACGAGACGCTCTCGCTGGAACGCGGCGATGTCGTGGACTTCGATCAGGTGGCCGGCGAGGTGGTGGACATGGTCAGCGAGGGGCTGGCCGGGCCCGGCGTGGAGGTCTCGGTCGAGGGGTCGTGCGGGCCCGTGGTGGCCGAGGTGGCCACGCCGCTGGCCCTGGTGCTCTCCGAGCTTCTCCAGAACTCCGTCGATCATGCCTTCGACGAGGGGGGCGGGCGGATCGGCGTGGTCCTCGCGCGGGAGAACAGCGAGCTGCACGTTGAGGTGTGGGACGACGGCAGGGGATTGCCGAAGGACTTCTCGCTGGATCGTGCGGGACTGGGGCTGCAGATCGCCCGGTCGCTGGTGGAGTCGGAGCTGGGAGGGCGGCTTTCGCTGGACGGCGGAAAGGGGACCCGGGCGAGGGTGGCGGTTCCGCTCCCGGAGGAGAAGCGCGCCTAGAGGTTGGCGGTCGGGTCGATGTACCCGGTTGTCAGCTTGTCCGGCGACAGGTTCACCGCGTTGCCTCCCACGTTCACGCTGACGTTGGGCGCCGCCAGCTGAAGGTTGGGCGCCGGCGCGGTGCCCCCACTGAGGTTGACTCTTCCCCGCTGGCTCCCGTCGGCCAGACGATCCATCCCATCTCGGCCTCGCCTTCCGTCAGCTCACCCTCGGCATCCTCGATGACGGCCGCGCGGTACAACCCGGCATCCCCGGTGGCCCGGGTGGCGTCGAACGGCTGAACCTCGCCGTCCACGGTGACCTCGCCGGTGACCCCATCGCCGGAGATAGTCACGTCACCGAGGACGTCGCTCTGCCGGGACCAGGTCGGCCCGGTTCCCCTCGATCTGATCGGCGTCGAACCACGTGGACAGGTCTTTCCGGTCACACAGGTACCCGCCCCTGACCTGGTCCCCGTCGCTGACCACCGCGATGTACGCCGGTGCCCGACACCTGCCCCACGAAGACGCCCTCGGGCGGGCCGGCCGCGGGCGCTTCCGCAGCTTCGCCACCGCCGCACGCCGCCCGCAGGCTCGCGGCCAAACAAGCCAGCATCCACGTCGCGTTGCGCATCCGCATGGCTCAGAAACTAGTCCGATTCGACGGGTTCCAGCAGGGCGTTCATGTCACACCCTCCTTTTAGGATCGGGCCCGATGGAAGTCGAGGCCGGATCGGGCCCGATGGAAGTCGAGGCCCGCACCACACCCGCGGGGACGTTGCCCGCCTCCGCGGGCCCGGATGCAGATCCCTCGGCGTTTGAGCTGACTGCGGCCATGGACCGGGGGACCGCTCTCATGACCGCAGCCTCGGCAGAGACCCTCCGCCATGTGGCGGCCTTCGACCAACGGATGCTGTGGGGGCGGGACGGGGCCACCTCGATGTCCGCCTGGCTGGCGGCCCGGTATCACCTTGCCAAGGGGACGGCCCGCGAATGGGTCCGTGTGGCCCATGCGATGGAGCAGCTTCCGTCGATCGCCGCGACGTACGCGCGGGGAAGGTTGTCCTGGGACCAGCTAAGGCCGCTGACCCGCTTCGCCACGATGGAGACCGACGAGCATTGGGCGAACAAGGCGCGTCAGATGTCGCCGGCGGCGTTGTGGGCTGAGGCTCGCCGTCACGAACGCGTCGCTGCCCGGGAGGCGGAGGACGCCCACCGCCGTCGGTACCTGAATCTGTGGTGGGACCCGGAGAAGCCGCTCCTGTACATCGATGGGATGCTTCCCGGCGAGCAGGGCCGGGCCGTGGAGGAGGCGTTGACCCGGCGGGCCGAGCAGCTGCCCCCCGATCCGGAGGCGGCCTCGCCTGGAGAAGCCCGAGTGGCCGATGCGTTCACCGATCTGGCCACGGCCGCTGGACCGGGTGGCGCAGCGTCGCCGACATTGGTGATCCACGCCGACGCCGAGGTTCTGTCCGGCAACGAGCCTGCAGACGGACCGTCGTTGTCGGAGACGGACGGGGGTCAGCGTCTCGCTGCCGGGACCATCCGCCGCCTCGCGTGCGACGGCCTGGCCGAGCTAGTGCTGGAGAAGGACGGCGTGCCTGTCGGTATCGGCCGGCGGAGCCGGACCGTGCCGGGGCAGATCGAACGGGCGCTGCGCCATCGGGACCGCGGATGCCGGTTCCCCGGATGCGAACGGACCAAGTGGGTTCATGCCCACCACCTCGTCCATTGGGCCGATGGCGGCGCCACGAACCTGGACAATCTGGCTCTGTTGTGTTCCGCGCACCACCGGTTGATCCACGAAGGAGGATGGCGAACCAGCGGCCATCCTGGACGGAACCTCAGGTTCCACGACCCCGGCGGGAGGATGGTCCCGGACAGACCGCCCTAGATCGAATCGCGAGACGCTTACAGCACGCCGCGGAGGCGGAGCAACCCGAGCACGCTCGCGATCAACACGGCCGCCGTGGCCAGCACAGCGATCAGCCAGCGGCGGCTGGTGCGATAACCCTCGGGAGAAAAGCCAGACGGTTCGTGGACCTGCTCGGGTTTCGGCTTGCGCACGGGCGCTGCTGGGTGCGGCGTTTAGCCGACGACGGCGACGGTACGGCCGGCGGCGGCCTCGCGTCGGCGGGCCCGGCGGAGCGCCCGCCGTTCCTCCTCCGACATGCCGCCCCACACGCCGGCATCCTGGCCCGTGGCCAGTGCCCAGTCCAGGCATTCGACCCGGACCTCGCAATGCGTGCAGATGGCCTTGGCCTCGTCGATCTGGGCCGCGGCGGGGCCGGTGGTTCCGACCGGGAAGAACAGCTCGGGATCCTCGTCCTTACACTTGGCGCGATGAACCCATTCCATCCGAATCACTCCGTTCGGTCGGCTTCCCCTGGGCTCATGTCGCGGCCGCGGTGTCGTGTGCCGTCATGGGCCGCGTTCCAGGCACGAGCGCGGAGTATAGTCCTGGCCTCTCCGGCGTGACAAGACTCGTCAGCGAATTGCAACAAGGTTGTTTGGTGGTGGCACATCGTGGTGCTTCTGCACAACAGCCGGAGAACACCATCGCCGCTTTCGAGGCCGCTGCGCGCGCCGGCGCCGATGCCATCGAGCTCGACGTCCGACTCACCGCCGACGGCGTGCCTGTCGTCCTGCACGACCCCGACGTATCGGTCACTACCGACGGTCTGGGTCATGTTCACGAGCTCACGATCGAGCAGATCAAGCAGCTTGATGCTGCCAGCGGAAGAGCGGCCCGGCACGAGGTGCCCACGCTGGCCGAAGCTCTGAACGCCGCGGGACGCCTGGGCGTCTCGGTCGACCTGGAGATCAAGAACCTGCCGGGGGAACCCGCGTTCGACTCGCCGCGGGAAGCGGTGCTCGAAGCCACGCTCGACGCGCTTCGCCAGGCGGAGCTCAGCGTTCCCGTCCTCATCACATCGTTCAACTGGCTGACGATCGAGCGATCCCGTCAGCTGGCCCCGGAGATCCCGACCGGTTTCCTGTCCATCGCCGCGGTCGACGCTTGGGCGGCGCTCGTCTACGTCCGACAGCGCGGGCACGGGTTCGTGCTTCCCCAGACGCCAGCGCTGCTGGCCGCCGGCGAGGAGTTCGTTCGTCAAGCTCACGCCGAGGGCATCCGGGTCGGAACGTGGGTGGCCGACGACGAGGACGTTCTGGCCACGCTGTTCGAATGGGAGGTGGACGCCGTGGCGGCGAACGATCCGGCGCACGCTGTCGCCGTCCGGGATCGGGTGCTAGGGCAGGGCGCCCGCTAGGAGCGTCACTAGGCCAGCAGCGATAGGGCCGAGGGAACCGCTTCCAGCTCCAGCCGGGTGTGCTCGCCGATGTACTCGCCGTCCATCTGGGCGGGCATCGGCGCGTCGCACGTGATCTCGATCCTCGGCTGGTCGTGGAGGTACAACGCGTGGCGGTTGCGGACGTGCTTCGCCGAGGTGAACGCTTGACCGGCGACCCGAAGGATGGTGGGGACGGACAGCGTGTCCAGCGCGATGCAGTCGAGCCCCAGCTCCAGTCGGGCCCGCGGACACAGGTTCATCTCCCGGTTGCCGAGATAGGTGAACGGCCGGGTCTTCTGACTGATGGCCACGAACAGCCCGTCGCGCCGGTGCTCCAGCTCTGGCCCCCACCGCAGATGGACCAGCGGCTTGCGGCGGTCGATCCCGGCCAAGAGGAGACGCGCGGCCGACCACACGTAGTACGGGTTGCCCAGGCCCTTCTTCAGCCGCTGCCGCCGTTCCACTTCCCGGACGATGGCCCCGTCGAAGCCGATCCCGCACGTGAACGTGTAGTAGCGGTCGTTGGCCCGGCCGAGGGTGATCCGCCGGGGCTCCCGGTTGCGGTTGGAGATCAGGTACCACGTGGCCTCGATGGGATCGCGCGGGATCCCCAACGAACGGGCCAGAACGTTGGTGCCGCCGCCCGGGATGATGGCCATCGGCACGTCGGTGCCCGCGAGCCCGTTGGCCACCTCGTTGACCGTCCCGTCGCCGCCCAGCGAGACCACCACGTCGAAGCCCTCGTGTGCCGCTCCCTTGGCCAGGTGCATGGCGTGGCCCTGCTGTTTGGTCGTCGCGCGGTCGACCTTGAACTCGGATGCCAGCGCCCGCTCGATGACGTCCACCATCCACGGCGTCACCGACTGGGCGTTGACGTTGACGATCAGGAGCAGGCGCATCGAGGCATTGTGCCACCGGTAGCATCCGCCGGATGGAGACATTCGAGGCGGCCCTGGCAGCGGTTGAGAGAGCGAAGGAAGCGCTCGTCGCCGCGGTGCCGTCCCCGCGCGGCAAGCAGCACCGGACGGCGGCCGAAGCGCTGCTCGACTTCGAGGCCCACCTCAAGGAAGCGACCGTGCTGATGGATTCGTGGCGGACGAATGACGTCGACGAGGATCGGCGTGCCTGCGCTGAGGGACTCCAGGAAGCCGCACGCCGCGCCGAACGGCTCCGGATGGAAGCCCCGCCGATGGACTACGAGGGGCTGGTGGCTGCGCTGGGGGACCTCATCGCCCCGCTGGAGGTGTTCGCCGACACGGAGCGACGTTTGGCCGAGGACCGCTAGACGCCCTCGATCGGGATGGTCTCCTCGACGTCGTACACGGGCAGGTCGCCCTCCACGCGGGCGTATCGGCTCAGCCCGTGGGGAGTGATCTTTCCGCCCTCCATGATGTGGCTGACCTCCACGCCGATGGCCAGCAGCGCATCGGCCAGCATGCGCCGGTGGCACTTCCACCACAGCGACTCCGCGCACATGACTGCGGTGCGGATGTCCTTCGACGTGGCCACCAGGCGATCCCGCGCCTCGCGGAACTCCTCGGTCTCCATGTGGTCCGCGTACCCCCGGAACCCCGCGGAACGCATGGCCACGTGACGGGAGTCGGGCCGGGCCCGGCGGAACCCGCCAAGCTCCTTCCCGTACCACTCGTACGCGATCCCGCGGTCCCGCAGCGACGCTTCCAGCGCGTCCTTCCCGAAGTGCGGGTGCTTCCGTGAACCGGGCGCGGTGCGGACGTCGACCAGCCGCCGGATGCCCGCCCCCTCCAGGAGCTCGAGGAACGTCTCGATGTCCCGGGCGCCGTGCCCGATGGTGAACACCGTCGTCATGGCCCACATCATGACGTTCGCCTCCCGCTCCGGTAGCCTGCGCAGCGTGGCGACGATCGATCTGGTCACGGATCTTCCGGGTCCGCGGTCGCGGGCGGTCCTGCAGCGCAAGGAGCGCGTTGTCGCCGATCCCCTGAGCATCCACGCGCCGGTGGTCATCGACCGGGGCCTGGGCGCGGCGTTCACCGACATCGACGGCAACACGTTGCTGGACTTCTCCGGGGGCCTGGGCTGCCTGATCGCCGGGTACTCGCACCCCAAGGTGGTGGAGGCGGCCACGGCCGCGGCGGCGAGGTTCTCCCACACCGACTTCTCGGTCATCCCGTACGAGTCCTACGTGGAGCTGTCGGAGCGGCTGGCGTCGCTGACCGGGCCCGGCGAGCGAAAGGTGTTCCTGGCCAACTCGGGAGCCGAAGCGGTGGAGAACGCGGTGAAGATCGCCAAGGCGGCCACCGGACGCTCGGCGGTCCTGTGCTTCGAGGGCGCCTTCCACGGCCGGACGCTGCTGACCATGACGTTGACCAGCCGGCAGCATCCGTACAAGAGCGGGTTCGGTCCGTTCGCCCCCGAGGTGTACCGCCTCCCGTACTCGTATCCCTACCGCAGCCCCGATCCCGCGCGGGCCGGCGAGATGGCCCTGGAAGCCGCGGAGCGCGCGTTCACCACGGTGGTCGACCCCGCGACGGTGGCGGCGCTCATCGTCGAGCCGGTCCTGGGGGAGGGCGGATTCGTCGTTCCCACCGGGGACTTCCTTCCCGGCCTCCAGGAGCTGTGCCGCCGGCACGGGATCGTCACGATCGGTGACGAGATCCAGACCGGACTTGGGCGCACCGGGCGCTTCCTGGCGTCCGAGCACACCGGGTTCCAGCCCGACATCGTCACGCTGGCCAAGTCGCTGGCCGCGGGATTCCCGCTCTCGGCCGTGGTCGGGCGGGCGGAGGTCATGGATGCGCCCGGCGACTCGGCGATCGGCGGAACGTACGTCGGCAATCCCGTCGCCTGCGCGGCGGCCAACGCCGTGCTCCAGGTCATCGAGGAAGAGGGGTTGGTGGATCGGGCCGAGCAGATCGGCAAGACGATCCGGGCCCGGTGGGAAGAGGTGGCCCGGGACGTCCCCGAGATCGGGGAGATCCGCGGGCTCGGCGCCATGGTCGGCGTGGAGTTCGTGTCCGACCCTGACACCAAGGAACCGGACGCCCCGCTGGTGTCGCGGATCCTCAAGGAATCGATCGCCCGAGGTGTGGTGACCGTGTCCTGCGGTATCTATCGCAACGTAGTGCGCCACCTGGTGCCGTTGGTCATCACCGACGAGCAGCTGGCCGAAGGGCTCGACGTGCTGGCGGACGCCACGATGGCCGCTCGAACCCAGCGCGGCGCAGAGCCACTCCCGACCGGCGAGTAACCCTAGGCCAGCGTCACCGTGATGACGGCGTCCCGGGCCGTGGTTCCGGCCAGGTCCCGGGCCCGGAGGTACACGGTGTACGGACCGGGCGTCGCCACCGTGGTCCCGTCCGCGTAGCGCCCGTCCCACGTGGCGTCGAGGGTTGACCCCGTCCCGGTGAGCTGACGGATCGGCGTTCCGGCCGAGTTGAGGATGTCGACCGTCCACGACATCGTGGTGGACAGGGCCGCGGTGAACCGGATCGCGGTCCCCGGTGCGGCGGACTGCGGAGCGGCTGCCGGGTCCCAGATCTTCGGCAGCCCCAGCGCCTCGACCTCGGTACGGAGGCTCTGCAGCCTGGCGTACAGCTTGGTGCCGGGACACGCGGTATAGCCGGTATCCCGGTGCCCGGTGATCACCGGCAGCGGGACCTGCTCACCCTTGTCGAACTTCTGGTTCGGCCCGCCGGCCGATCGCATGATGGTGGTCCCGGTGGGCCGGGCGTGCGCCACGTCCAGCCTCCAGGCCAGCAGCCGTTCGAAGGCGTCGAGCATGACGGTCGGCGGCGTACGGGTGGTGAACGTCCCGATGGCGGCCACACCGGTGCTGCCGGTGTTGAACCCCATGGCGTGGGCTCCGATCACGGGACGCTCGATGCCGCCGAACCGGCCCTCGTAGATCCTTCCGAACCGATCGACGAGGAAGTTGTAGCCGATGTCGCACCAGCCGTTGCCCTTCACGTGGTACGCGTAGATGGCCCGGACGATGTCGTCCGCCTTCGACGCCGGATAGCCGTTGCCCACAACGGTGTGGTGGACGTACGCCATCTGCACCGCCTTGCCGTAGTCCGGCTTGCACTTGCGCAGGCTCTCCTTCGCCCCCCACTGCCCCCTGGAGATGATCGTGGGCTGGCTGGCCAGGGCGTTGGCCGGCGATGTGCCGAGGTCGGTGACCATCCCCCACGCCGCCGCCAGCGTGTCTCCTGCGGCTTCCAGGGCGCCGGGCTCGGTAGCGGTTCCCGAGGTGTTCAGGAACACGGCCCGGACGTCGGTGAGCGCCTCCTCACGCGGGAGCCGGAGCCGGAACCTGGCACACGTCGCTTCGCCGGCCCACACCGGCGGCGTTCCCACCAGCCCGGCGTCGTCCGGTGAGCCGGGGTCGGGGCCCTCGTCCGGGTCCGCCGTTACCTCGATCGCGTTCCCGAACGGGCCGGGCCTGCCCCATGCCAGCTTGGTGGGGATGGGTGCGTCTCCGGTCTGACGCCACACCAGTCCGACCGTGGTGAACCGGATCGGAGCGCACGCCGTGGTCTGCCGTGTCCACGCCGGCCGGGCAACCCGCACCCCTCCCTGCCGGGTAAGCGTGGCCGCAGACGAGGGCGGGAGCAGGCGTGCTTCGTCCACCGCCACCGTGCGGACCACGGTCGGCGGGGGGCCGCCGTGCACCGCAGGCGGCAGGATCCCCAGCGCAGCCGCCGTCAGGACGAGCACGACCGGGATTCGGGGAAGGATTCGCCCTCTCACGAGCCCCCCGATTGTGGCGGGTATGGGGCCCGGAGTCCACGGTTTCACGGGCGCGGACCCTTGCGCCACCGGACCACCCTCCCCGAGAATGGCGACCTTCCCCATGGCGAACAAGCAGACCACGCGAAGCACCTCCAAGCCGGCGTCGGGCGCCTCTTCGCCCGACTCGCTCCCCAAGCTGGTCAAGGAGATGTCGACTTCCTTTGCCCGACTGGCCGATGCGGTGCGCGCGTCGACCGATGAGATCCGCGACGCGCTCGACGAGCAGCAGGACTCGATCGGAGAGGTGCCGGGCCAGCTGGCCGAGGGCATGGCCGCGGTGCGCGACGCCATCGCCGACCTGACAGAGACGCAGTCGCTGGTCGAAGAGCGGCTGGCCGACGTGGCGACGTCGGTGGTGACCTCGGCCGAGGTCGAGAAGGCCATCGAGTCCGCCCTCACGGACGCGGCCACATCGGTGTCGGAGGAGCAGGCACGCGGCGCCGAACGAGCCTCGGAACGGATCGAGCAGGCCCTGGCCGCGCTGGCCCGGCGGCTGGGCCAGGCGGTGTCGGCCATCCGCGACGAGGCCCGGCAGGCGGTGGGCGCGGCGCGAGAGGAAGTCATGGCCGTCAGCCGGACCCTCGAAGAGCTCAGGGCGAAGTACGAGGCCCGGGCGGATGCCATCGAAAGCGGGCTTGGCCGCGTGGACCGTCTGGCCGAGGTGATCGAGTCGCTGGGCCGCCGCCGCGGGTTCAAGGACCTGGTCGAATCCGAGCAGCGGCTGGCGCAGCACCAGGAAGCGCTGACCGCGCGGATCGCGGATGCCTCCGGCGAGCTGAGCGCCCGGATCGGAGTCCTCGAGGCCAGGTTGCAGTCCGTGGCTGAGGCGGTGGACGTCGAGGCGCTCCACCCCGTCCTGGCCGATCGAGCTGCCCAGGCCGTCGACGAGCTCCGCACGTCGCTGGCCGGGGAGCTCGGGGAGCGCGTGTCGGTGGGGATGGACGGTGTGACGGATGCGGTTCGAGACCGGATCGACGAGGCCCTGCCGACCGCCATCGACGAGCTCCGAACCACGATCACCGAGGGGATCGATGCGGAGATCGAGGGAACGGTGGAGCGCGCGGCCACCCCGCTCCGAGAAGACCTGGCCGATATCAAGCGGAAGATCGCCGCGTGGGGGCGGGTTCGCTCCGCCCCGCGGATCGCCGAGGAGATCGGCACCCTCGACGAGCGCCTGACCGAGGTGGAGCAGGCCGTCCAGGAGGATCTGGTGGAGCAGGTCTTCGACCGCATGCAGCGGGCGTTCGACCGCCGGTTCGAGGTCCTGATCCAGCTCATCGAGACGCGGCTCCGTGACGCCGGTGCTCCTACCGCCGAGCCGGAGCGGCGGGGCCTGTTCCGCCGAAGCCGGGAACTCGAGTAGCGAGCCTTCGGCGGGCGGCATCGCCCGCC
>DASZKM010000004.1:0-13065 GCA_035947055.1 Actinomycetota bacterium | reverse complement strand
GTGGGCGCGGTGAAGTTTCGGGGAGGCGAGCGGCTGGGGACGTTCCAGACCCTGGTCGATCCCGAGGTTCCCATCCCCGATTCATCACTTATCTGACCGGCATCGACGACGTCGCCGTGTGCGGCGCTCCCCCGCTCGAAGCGGTCCTCCCGTCCTTGATCGAGTTCCTGAACGGGACCGTGTTCGTGGCTCACAACGCCAGCTTCGACTTCCGGTTCCTGAACCACGACCTCGAGCGGCTCGGGTACCCGGTCCTTCCCGGCCCGCCGGTGTGCACCGCCCGTCTGGCACGGCGAGTCCTGGCCGAGGACGTTCCCAACGTCCAGCTCGGCACGGTGGCCCAGTTCCTGCGCTCCGCGGTCAGCCCCACGCACCGCGCGTTGCCGGACGCCGAGGCGTGCGCCGAGGTGCTTCACGGCTTGCTCGACCTGGGCGGGCGTCTGGGGATCGAGACGCTGGGCGATCTCCACGGCGCCGTGCGAGCTCGCGGCCATCCTCACGCGGCGAAGATCCGGCTCACCGATCACCTCCCCCACGCCCCGGGCGTGTACGTGTTCCGCCGGCCGGGGGGCGAGGCCGGGCCCGGCGAGGTCCTGTACGTCGGCAAGTCGAAGGACATCCGCACCCGCGTCCGGGCGTACTTCCACGGAGACGACCGCCGGAAGATCCACAACCTCCTGGCGGAAGCGGGGGCGGTCGAGGCGCATCCCTGCAACACCGACCTCGAAGCCCTGGTCCTGGAGGCCCGGCTCATCCATCGTCACGCGCCGCGGTACAACCGCCGCGGGAAGGGATGGCGGCGCGGCGTCTACCTGAAGCTGGACCTCGAGGAGGCGTGGCCCCGGCTGAAGGTGGTCCGCCGGGCCAAGGGCCGGGGCTCGTATCTCGGACCGTTCGCCAGCTCCCGGCGAGCCCGGCTCGTCAAGGAAGGCCTGGAGGACGTGTTCGCCATCCGCCGGTGCACCACGGCCATGGGTCGAACGACCCGGTTCGAACCGTGCGCGCTGGCCGACCTGGGCCGGTGCGCGGCCCCCTGCGACGGCCGCATCGATCTCGAGCGCTACGAGGGGCTCGTCCGGTCCCTCCAGCACGCCCTCTCCTCGCCGGGCGGGCTCCTCGCGGCGCTCGAGGCCAGGATGGAGCGGCTGGCATCGCAGGAGCGGTTCGAGGAGGCCGCCGAGGTCCGCGACCGCGTCGATGCGCTGGTGACCGCCCTGGACCGGGCCCGCAACGAGCGGTGGCTGATCGGCGCCGGGCGCCTGGAGGTGGCCATCGACAGCCACCGCGTTCGGTTCAGCTCCGGCGCCCTGGTGCGCCGGGGGGACGAGCCCGGTTACTCGCTCCCCGTGCCTCTCGACGCCGCCGACGAAGTCCGCGCGGCGCTGGCCGGCTTGCGCGCCCCTGACGTGCGAGTGGTGGCCGCCGAACGCGCACCGGCCGAGCCCGTTGATGCAGGGAGCTCCCTGGCGCGCCTCCGAGCGCGGCTCGACGCCGCCCGCCGGTAAAGGCTGATAGCCCAGCCGGTACACTCAGTGCCGTGGAACGCGCCGTCATCGTGGAGGGCGCACGGACGCCCATCGGCCGGTTCCTCGGATCGTTCGCCGACGTTCCGGCGGTCGACCTGGGCATCGCCGCGACCCGTGAAGCACTTCGCCGGGCGAACGTCGAGCCGGACGCGGTGCAGCTGGCGGTGTTCGGCCACGCCCGCCAGGCCGGGAACGGACCCAACACCGCGCGTCAGGTCGCCTACCGATCCGGGATCCCCCAGGAGGTTCCGGCCTTCACCGCCAACATGGCGTGTGGCTCGGGGGTCAAGGCCATCGAGCTGGCCGCCCGCGAGATCGTCCTCGGGGAGGCCGAGGTGGTCGTCGCCGGCGGCTACGAGAACATGACCCGGACCCCGGCCCTCCTGGATCGCCTCCGCCTCGGCTACCGGATGGGCAACGCGCAGATCTTCGACGGCATGTATCGGGACGGGTTCCTCGACCCGCTGTGCGACCTGGTGATGGGCGAGACGGCGGAGAACCTTGCCCGGCGGTACGAGATCCCGCGCCGGGACCAGGACGAGTTCGCTCTCGCCTCCCAACAGAAGGCCGCGTCCGGCAAGGAACGCCGGGCCAAGGAGATCGTTCCGATCGAGGTCCCCGGCAAGAAGGGCGCCACGGTGACCGTCGCCGAGGATGAGCACCCCCGGCCGAACACGGACCTGGACACGCTGGCCAAGCTCCCCCCGGTGTTCTCCGACGACGGCGGCACGGTCACCGCCGGGAACTCATCGGGTGTGACGGACGGCGCTGCGGCTGTGGTTGTGATGAGCGAGTCGCGGGCCCGGGCCGAGGGGCACCAACCGCTTGCCCGCATCGTGGCATCCGCCTCGGCGGGCGTGGACCCCGCGTACATGGGCATCGGGGTGGTTCCCGCAGTTCAGAAGGTCCTGGACAAGACCGGCCTGTCGCTTCGGGACTTCGACGTGCTGGAGATCAACGAGGCGTTCGCCGCGCAGGTCCTGGCCGTCGACCGCGAGCTGAAGCTCGACCACGACCGACTGAACCCCAACGGCGGGGCCATCGCCCTCGGCCACCCCATCGGGATGTCCGGGGCCCGGATCGTCCTGACCGCGGCCTACGAGCTCCGAGAGCGCGGCCACGCGCTGGCGCTGGCGTCGCTGTGCATCTCGGGGGGTCAGGGGATGGCCATGGTCCTGGAGAGCGCGGCGTAGCCGGTCGCTACAGGAACGCCCACAGCACGGCGCCCACCACCACGGCCAGCCCGACGAAGAACATGATCAGGTCCGCGGGCTTGACCTTGCCGGGCTGCATGGCGTTGAACCCCACGACCGAGCCAGCCTACTCCTCGGGAACCAGGTCGGCGAAGGTCTTGGCGTTGCGCACCGCGTTGTCCCGGTAACAGTTGTTGAACAGCGCGTGAGTCTCCTTGGCCTGCTCGCTGAGTTTCTTCACCTTGGGGGCCCAGTCCTCGAGCTCCTCCTTCGGGTAGTCGTACCGGAACCGCTCGGTGACACCCACGTTCTTCTTGTCCCAGGTCTCGCTCCGCCGCCCGTGGAACCGGACCACGGCGAACCGATCCGAGGTGGCCTCGGCGATGGGCGGCAGGCTCGACGCGAACCCCTGCGGCATGTCCACGCATACGAACGGGATCCCCTCCCCCCGAAGGAAATCCAGCGTCTTTCGCGTCCGCTCCTCATCCGCGAACCAGGTCTTCTGGCGGAACTCGACCGCGATGTCGTAGTCAGGAAGGCGGTCGCGACAGGCGAGGATGTGCTCGTGGTTCGCCTTGTTGGGCATGAACCACTGCGGGAACTGAAAGAACACCATCCCAAGCTTCCCCGCCGAGTGAAGCGGCATGAGCGCCTCCCGGAACATCTCCCACACCTGGTCGTTCGCGTCGGGAGGGATCTTGTTCGCGGAGACGCGCGGCCCCGCGTCGTCGGGCAGGCTCTCCCGCACGGCTTTCGGGAGGCCCTTCACCAGCGTGGGATGGCCGGTCATCAGGGCGAACGCTTTCACGTTGAACCGGAAGTCTTTCGGCGTGCGTTCCACCCACAGCGCGGCGTTGCGCTCGCTGGGCAGTCCGTAGAACGTGGAGTCCACCTCGACCACGTCGAACTCCGACGCGTAGTGCTTCAGGCGAGCCTCGGGCGTCTTCGCCTCCGGCGGATACCAGCCGGATTCCAGGAGGGTCTTGTCGGTCCAGGAGGCGGTACCGATGCGGAGCCGGCCCACTACACCCGGGACCGGCGCCGGCGAAGGGAGCGGAGGGCTTCCCGGATCGGTCCCAGCACGGCCTCCTCGTCAACCTCCATGGCCGGGTCCACGCTGGCCAGCTCCTTCAGAGCGCCTTCGAGGGCATCACCCGCCTCGTCCGCCTGCCGCAGGGCCTGCATGACCAACGACGTGTAGTCCGGGCTGAAGGGCTTGCCACACCACGGGCAGTGTCCGCCGGTCTGCTCCAGCTGATCCTGGAGGAACTCCCTGCCGCAGTTGGTGCACGTGCCCCGGATCTTCACGCCGGCTCCCTGCGAGCCGGCCGGCGCTCGACGTGCTCGATCACGGCGTCGCTCAGCTCGAACGGGTCGACCGGCTTGGTCACCCACGCATCGGCGCCCGACCACTTGGCCAGCCACTCGTCCTGGGAGCGAGCCAGGACCAGGATCACGGCGCCCGGGAACGGCTCCGCCGCCCCGCGAAGATCTTTGGCCACCGCGAACGCTCCGGCCCCCGAGGCGATCTCGTCGGCCACCACCACATCCGGGAGCTCGCGCCAGGCCAGCTTCAGCCCGCGGATGCCGTCCGGCGCCTCCACGTAATGCCACGGCTCGCCGGTCCGCCGCTCGGTGCTCCGGAGCGCGACCTTCAGCTGCTCGCGCAGGGTTGGATCGGCCGAGATGACCAGGGCTTTCACGCCGTCATTCTATCGGCCGGAACGACCAGCCCCGCCATTCGGTGATGTCGATGAGGATGGCCGGCCCTTGTGGCGCCGAGTCCCGGTGCTGCTCGTACTTCGCTTGGAGCAGCGCCACCGCCCGTTCGAGATCCGGGCCACCGTCGATGACACGGCCACGCCCTCGAAGCCGGACCCACCACACCCGGTTCCAGACCTCTTCGTAGTGGTCCACGAGCACCGTGACCTGGTCGGGCCGGGCCCGGATGTTCTCCACCCGGCGGAGCTGAGTGGTGCTCTTCGGCTTCCGGTCGACCGTGGAGTAAAGGGTGTCGCCGTCCAGCGCGAACACGAAGGGGACAACATTGGGCCGGCCATCGGGGTCGACCGTGGCGATCACGCCCACCCTGGTCTCACCGAGCAGACGCCGGCAGACCTCTTCGGTCAGGGACGGCATGCGGCGTGATAGAGGTCCGAGCGGCTAGTCGTAGCGAGGCTTCGCGGAAGGGCCGCGCCAGGGATAGCCGATCGTGTGGTGCCAGCAGTTGGGGCCGGGATTGTAGCTGGAGAGCTTGATGCCGCAGACCGAGCAGGTCTTGGCGTCGGACTTCGCCGCGTCCTTGGCCGGCTCCTGCTCCTCGTTGTCCGAGGGTACCTGGCGAGCTTCCTTGGCCATCGCTCTTGGGACCTCACTGGCGGGCCGCCGAGGCCCACCTTGCGGTGATGATAGCACCGGTTTCCATAATGGAAAAAGCGGCCATCTGCGCGGTTTTCCACAATTGTGCGAGTTGCTGTGGACGAGCCCACGGCTTCAGGTAGGTTCCGCGAGTCGCCAGAAAAAGGGGCGCTAGCTGACCGTCCAGGTGTCCCCGGCGTGGAGGAGCTTCTCCAGATCTCCCTCGCCGAGCTTGTCCCGGGCCTGGTCGAGCTGCCGCTCCATGGCCTCGCCGTACACCGGCCGCTTCACGTCCCGGAAGATCCCGATCGGCGTCGGGCCGGTGGGCCGGTGCGACAGCTGGGCAAGGGCGAAGGCCAGAGCGGGGTTCTCCCGGTGCGCGTCGTGGACCAGGAGGGCATCCTCCCCCTCCGCCTCGACGTCCACGATCTCCAGGCTGCCGTCGGCACGCTGCACGACCCCCTTCTCCGCCTGCTCTCCGAACCGGATCGGCTGGCCGTGTTCCAAACGGATCTGGTTCCGCTGGGCCCCGGCCTGCTTATCGCGCACCGCGGCGAACGCCCCGTCGTTGAACACGTTGCAGTTCTGGTAGATCTCGATGAACGCCGAGCCGCGGTGTGCCGCTGCCGCACTGAGGACGCTCGTGAAGTGCTGGCGGTCGTTATCGATGGTCCGGGCCACGAACGCGCCTTCGGCGCCGAGGGCCAGGGCCACCGGGTTGAACGGGTGATCGAGGGAGCCGAACGGCGTCGACTTCGTGACCTTCCCCTCCTCGCTGGTCGGCGAGTACTGGCCCTTGGTCAGGCCGTAGATCTGGTTGTTGAACAGCAGGATCTTGATGTCCACGTTGCGGCGGAGCGTGTGGATGAGGTGGTTCCCGCCGATGGACAGCGCGTCGCCGTCGCCGGTGGCCACCCACACCGACAGGTCCGGCCGCGCCGTGGCGATCCCGGTGGCCAGGGCGGGGGCCCTGCCGTGGATCCCGTGCACGCCGTAGGAGTCCACGTAGTACGTGAACCGGCCGGCGCAGCCGATCCCCGCCACCCACACCATCTTGTGGGGCTCCACCCCGATCTCGGGGAGGAAGCCCTGCACCGTGGAGAGGATCGCGTAGTCGCCGCACCCCGGGCACCACCGCGGCTCCTGATCGCTGATGAAGTCCTTCTTGGTCAGCTCCACCGGCACGGCGCCGCCGTCGGCGTGGCCGTTGCCGGTCTGCCCGTTGCCACCGGGCACAACAGCCTCCGTCACGCCAGCCTCCTGTTGATCTCGTCCTCCAGCTCGTCCGCGAAGAACGGCTGGCCCTGGACCTTGCTGAACACTTGGGCATCCACCAGGTACTCGGCGCGCACGATCTTCGACAGCTGTCCGGTGTTCATTTCGGGGACCAGGATCCTGGGGTACTTGCGAAGCACCTCACCGGTGTTCCGGGGCAGCGGGTTGAGGTGGTACAGGTGCGCCCGGGCCACCTTCTTGCCGTGGTCCCGCGCTCGCTCCACCGCCACCTTGACCGGTCCGTACACCGAGCCCCATCCCAGCACCAACAGCTCGGCGTCGCCGTCGGGGTCTTCCACATCGAGCAGCGGGACATCGTCGGCCACCTTGAGGACTTTCGAGGCACGGAGCTCAGTGGCCCACTGATGGTTCTGGGGGTCGTAGGAGATGTTCCCCGTGCTGTCGGCTTCCTTCTCCAGGCCGCCGATCCGGTGCTGCAAGCCGGGCGTCCCGGGGACGGCCCACGGCCGCGACAGGTTCTCGTCGCGGAGATACGGCCAGAACTCGTCCCCCATGTTCGGGCCGGTGGCGAACGCCGGCTCGATGGACGGCAGGTCGCCGGCGGCCGGAAGGTGCCAGGGCTCCGATGAGTTGGCCAGGTACGTGTCCGTGAGCAGGATCACCGGCGTCCGGAACTTGATGGCGATTCGGCATGCTTCCAGGGCTGCGTCGAAGCACTGCGAGGGCGTGTACCCGGCCAGGATCGGCAGCGGCGATTCGCCGTGCCGGCCGTACATGGCCATCAGCAGGTCGGCCGCTTCCGTCTTGGTGGGCATGCCCGTGGATGGTCCGGCCCGCTGAACGTCGACGATGACCATCGGGAGCTCGAGGGCCACCGCCAGGCTGACCGTCTCCGACTTGAGGTCCAGGCCGGGCCCGCTCGTGCCGGTGACGCCGAGGTGGCCGGCGAACGCCGCACCGAGGGCCATGTTGGCCGAGGCGATCTCGTCCTCGGCCTGGAACGTGCGGACCCCGAAGTTCTTGTGCTTCGACAGCTCGTGCAGGAGCTCCGAGGCAGGAGTGATGGGATACGAGGCGTAGAACAGTGGAAGACCGCTGCGGACCGACGCTGCGATCAGCCCGAACGCCGTGGCCTGGGCCCCACTGACGTTGCGGTAGGTCCCAGGTGTGGCCGGTGCCGGCTTGATCTCGTAGTGGACGGCGAAGATCTCCGTGGTCTCGCCGAAGTTGTAGCCCGCCCGGAACGCGGCCAGGTTGGCGTCACGGACGTCAGGCGTCTTCTTGAACTTCCGATCGATCCACCGCTCGGTGATGTCCATGGGCCGCCCGTACATCCACGACACCAGGCCCAGTGCGAACAGGTTCTTGGACCGTTCGGCCTCCTTCTTGGTCAGCCCCTTCACGTTCTCCAGGGCCCGGACCGTGATGGTGGTCATCGGCACCCGGAACAGCTGGTAGCCGTCCAGCGAGCCGTCCTCCAGCGGGTTGGACTCGTAGCCGGCCTTCTCCAGGTTCCGGTCCGTGAAGCCGTCCTCGTTGGCGATGAGGATGCCGCCCTTCTCCAGGTCCGGAAGGTTCGTCTTCAGCGCCGCGGGATTCATGGCCACCAGGACGTTGGGCTGGTCGCCGGGGGTGAGGATGTCCTGGGAGGCGAAGTGGATCTGGAACGCGGAGACGCCGTGAAGGGTGCCCGCCGGGGCCCGGATCTCCGCCGGGAAGTCGGGCAGCGTGGCCAGGTCGTTTCCCACCACCGCGGTGGCGTTGGAGAAGCGGTTTCCGGTGAGCTGCATCCCGTCGCCGGAGTCCCCGGCGAACCGGATCACAACCCGCTCTCGCTCTTCGACCTGTTTGGTGGCCATGGATACAGGTGGCCGGTGGGCCCGGCCAGATTCCCTCCTACCCCATGGTATCGCCCCGGTACGGAACCGGGCGGCCTAGAGGCCCAGATCCTTCTTGGCCAGCTCCACGCCGGCGACCATGTTGCGGAGCTTGCCCTCGGCCACCGGCCAGGAGCGGGTTCGAAGCCCGCAGTCCGGGATCACGTGGACCCGGGCCGGGTCGCCCATGGCCTCCACCGAATACAGCACCCGGTCGCGGACCAGCTCGGGCGGCTCGATGAAGTCGGTGTGGATGTCCAGGACGCCCACCCCGAGCACGGGCCGGTAGGGAAGATCCCGGAACTTCGGCAGCACGCGGTAGCCGGGACGCACCTCGGCCGACGTCCCGAGCTCCCGGCCGTCGTAGTTGGCGAACCCCACCGCGAACTGCCGGCACTCGGTCATCCCCTCGATGGCCGGGAAGAACAGGTCGTAGTCGCTGAAGCACAGGTGCGTGGAGAAAACGGCCCCGAGGTCCGCCACGCTGACATTGAACGACTCGACGAACAGGTCGAGCTCCTCCGGATCGGTCGAACCTCCGGGCTCGTCGATCTGCAGCCATCCAGCACCGAGACCGATCAGGGCCTCGAGGTTCGGCCGGATGAGATTCCGGGCCACGTCGAGGATGAAGCTGCGCCGGGCGTCCTTCCTTCGCTTGCGCCAGCCGGTCCCCGCCCGGTCGGCCTCCGTGTAGTACCGCTCGTCGAACGACCAGTCCGCGATGGTGTACGCGCCGGTGATCGGAACCTTCAGTTCCGCCCGGGCCACGGAGCGGAGGAACGCGAACTCATCGTTGTGGTACGGGACCCGTAGCGAGATCGGCCCGGTGACCGCGGCCTTCGAATAGTACTTGTTGTCGAACGCCCGAACGCTGCCACGCCACTCGAACCCTTTGGCGTGAGCGATGGCCCACGCGTACATCTCGCTGCGCTGCTGCTCGCCGTCGTACACCACGTCCAGACCCACGGATTCCAGGAGCCGGACCCCGTACCGGCTGGACCACCGCTTGACCTCGGCCTTTCCCTCCTCCTCCAGTGGCGTCCGCTCCAGGAGGCCGATCAGATCCTCGTATCCCTCGACGCCGAGCCGCTCCCCCCACGTTCTGGCTTCCTCGAGGTCTTCGTCCTCGATCGGACGGCCGGCCACGGCTCTTACCCGCCAGTTGGGCTTGGCCAGCGAGCCGAGCTCGTGGGTCAGGAGCGGAGTGGACACCACGGAACGCTCCGCAGAGCTCACAGCGACTCCCTCAACATCGCCGCGGCGCGGCCCAGGGCCCGGACCTTGTTCGGAGCCACTTGCGGCCCGCTCAGCTCGAGGTCGCTGCCCGAGGACACGAACAGAGCGGTGGGTTGGAGCCGCTCGGCCACCTCGGCCACGAAGTCGCTCACGTCTCCCGCGGCCTCGGTGAGCGAACGTCGCCCATCGAAGACGCCGGCCACCAGCCCGGCCTCCCAGGGCGCCGGAAGCTCTTCCGCTTCGGTCTCGTCGAAGTCGATCCCGATCGCATCGACGGGCAGGCGACGCAACCGGTCGGCATGCGGCGCGGCATCCCCGTAGTACGTGTGGAGGACGAGCGTCACGTCGCCGGCCGCCTCGCGGATCGAAGCCAGGGATTCCTCGAACCCTTTCCAGGACTCGTCCTCGATGCCGAAGTACGTCAGCCACGGCTCCTCGAGATGGATCAGTCCGTATCGCGCCGCCACGAGGTCCCGAACCGCGGGACCGAGCACCTCCCGGCTCAGAGTGAGCATCAGGTCGTCCCGGTCGCCGTCCCACCGGGCGGCTCGGGAGAACAGGTACGGCGAGGGGAGCGTCGCCACGCGAGGTTCGGGGATCCCGTCACTCAGCACCCACGCCGGCAGCTCTCGCCACGCCGGCGAACCCTGCAGCTCTGGAGCGCGGAAGAACGCGTTGTTGTCGAACCACCGCACCAGGACGCGGGCGTCCAGACCCTCCGCGGCATCGACAAGCGGCCGGAACAGGTCCTGCCACCGCAGGAGCCCGTCGGAGACGAAGTCGAGCCCCGCCTCGCGCTGCAGCGTGAGGAACGACTGACGGTCCTCCTCGAACGCGGCATCGACCTGGTCGAGACTCGTCCTCCCTCGCTCGACGTCGCGGGTGGCCCGGACGACGTTCTCCGAGCGAGGAAAGATGCCGTGCTGGTAGGCCTGGATCTTCGGGGCTCCGGAGGGCGCCATCGTGGCGCCCGATGCTACCCGTGGGCCGGGGCCGGCGAAAGACAGACGACTAGTGGAAGGAGTGCCCGCAGGCGCAGGAGCCCTGCGACGCCGGGTTGTCGATGGTGAACCCGCTGGCCTCCAGGTTGTCGACGAAGTCGACCTTCGCCTCGCGGAGGTACGGCGCGCTCATCTTGTCCACCGCCACGCGCACGCCATGCTGGTCCGAAACCAGATCGGTCTCGCCGACCTTGTCGTCGAGGTACATGGCGTAGCGAAGCCCCGAGCAACCGCCCGGCTGCACGGCCACGCGGAGGACCACGTCCGGCTGACCTTCCTGGGCCAGCAGCTCCTTGACCTTCCCGGCAGCCGCCGAGCTCAGCTGGATCGTGTCGGTCTTCTGCTGCGTCTCGATGCGCTCTTGGGTGTCCATGTGAGACCGATTATACGGGTTGGACTCCTCAGTGACCGGAGATCGTCATTCCTTGAAGTCGGCGGCCTCGGCGCCGGATGCCCGGATCAGCACCTGAGGGGGGATGGGGAAGACCGCGTTCGGGGTCCCGGCAGCCGCCCAGATCTGCTCGTACTGCAACAGATCCCGGTCGCAGAACACCCTCAGGGCTCGCCGGTGGCCGAACGGAGGGGTGCCCCCGATCGCGTAGCCGGTGGCCTCCCGGGCCTCCTCCGGGGTGGCCCGTCGGACGGGGAACCCGCCGGTGAGCTCCTCCAGGCGCGCGGTGTCGGCCCGATTGCCGCCCGAGGTCAGGGCGATGAACGGCTCGTGCCCAGCCACGAAGACGAGCGACTTGACGATCTGCCCGACCTCGCACCCGATCGCCCGGGCGGCGTCCTGGGCGGTCCTGGTGCCCTGCGGGAACTCTCGCACCTCGACCTCCACACCGAGACGGCGGGCGTCGTCCACGAAGCGGTCGGCGCCCTTCGCCCGCCCCGCCTCTACTCCGCGCGGATCGCCGATGCGGCCTCCTCCCCCACGGCTTCCAGCAGGTCCCGAGCCCGCTCCATCGCTGCCTCGGTTCCCCACCGTTCCGCCAGCGAGAACACGATATCCGCGGGCGGCCGAACGCCCGCCTCGATCCGCCCCGCGACCAGCACCGTTCGGCACCGGGTCTCCCGGCCCAGCCGCAGGACGCCTGCCGGGGCTTTGCCGTACTGGGTCTGGTCGTCGTACCGTCCCTCGCCGGTCACCACGACGTCCGCGCCTTCCAGCCGGCGGGCCAGGTCGAGGGCTTCGGCAACCGCTTCGAAGCCGGGCCGGAGGCGCGCTCCCAGGAACGCCGTCAGTCCCGCTCCTAAGCCTCCGGCCGCGCCCCCACCGGGCACGTCGCGGACGTCCACACCGAGGTCACGATGGATCACCGCGGCGAGATGGCCGAGGGCTTCGTCGAGCAGAACCACGTCTTCGGGACCGGCACCCTTCTGGGGCCCGTAGACGGCCGAGGCGCCCAGCGGCCCGGTGAGCGGATTGTCGACGTCGGTGGCCACCACGATCTCCACGTCGCGCACGGTCGCGTCCAATCCGGACGCGTCGATCGTCGCCAGCCGCCGCAGCGCCGCGCCTCCGGGCGGAAGGTCCCGTCCCCGTTCGTCCAGGAGACGGATCCCGACCGCCTGAGCCATCCCGGCCCCGCCGTCGTTGGTGGCGCTTCCTCCGATACACACGACGAGGTGACGGGCCCCATGGGCCGCAGCGGCCAGGATGAGCTCGCCGGTCCCATGCGTGGTTGCCCGCAGCGGATCCCGTCGCTCCTCGGATATCAGCTGCAGGCCCGAGGCCCGGGCCATCTCCACCACCGCCGTGATCTCGCCGCTCCCCTCGAGCAGCCCGAAGGCCGCCTCGACGGGATCGCCCAGCGGGCCGGTGACCCGGGCCCGCTCCCGTCGTCCGCCGCGCGCTGCCAGGAGCGCATCCAGCGTTCCCTCGCCCCCGTCGGCCACCGGGACCTCTTCGACGTCCGCGGTTCGATCCGCGCGTCGCCATCCCCTGGCCAGCGACCGGGCCACCTCTGCGGCGCTGAGCGTCCCCTTGAACGTGTCGGGAGCAACGACCACCCGCATGTCCGTATCATTCTGGCCGCCGACCCATGACCATCACCAAGGACGAGCTGCTGGCCATCGCCCGCCACGAGCGGGACGCGCTGGGCCGAACCGTCCAGTACACGCCGCCTGAACGGTGGGAGGACGACAGCCCGTGTGAAGGCTGGCGGGTCAAGGATGTCCTCGCTCACCTGGCCGGGAACGACGTGGTCGCCGCCGCATTGGTGGCCGAGGAGCCGCCGGCGGAGCTCGAGGAGTACCGAAAGAGCCTTGGGGACCAGGCCTTCAGTCGCGACGGGTGGAACGAGTGGTCGGTAGAGCGGCGACGCGACGCCAACCCCGTATCTCTTGGCCTGGAGTGGGGGCGGGCCGCAGACCTCTTCCTCGCCCGGGCCAGCCAGGCCGGCGGTGGCGACTGGGACGACCGGGAGATCGACTGGATGGCTGGGCCCTTGAGACTGAAATATCTGGTCCAGGTCCGCGTGGCGGAATGGTGGGTCCATGGCGAGGACATCCGGGAAGGTGCCGCGCTTCCCCCGCGGGTCCAGCACTGGCCGGTCTATGCCGTGAACGACCTGGCCATCCGGCTGCTTCCGTACTCGCTGTCCCAGCGCGGCGAGTCGTTCCCGGGCAAGACCGTGAG
>DASZKM010000003.1:0-3368 GCA_035947055.1 Actinomycetota bacterium | reverse complement strand
ACCACCGCTTCGACGACTTGCAGGGCGCCGTCACCCCGGAGGTCGAAGCTCCCACGAACGGTGCCCGTGGCCGCCAGAGCCTGGGCCGTCTCGCCGCCGCCGGCGCTGATCACGGCCACCGGGACCCGGCCGGTAGCCCCTGCCAGCTCGGACGAGATCTTGTCGGCGGCCGCCAGCGGCCGGACGCTGGTGACGGTCGCGACATCCGCCGCGGCGTTCGCGGCGAGCGGCGTGGCGTACGCCACGTACGCATCGACCGGTGCGTACTGCAGAGAGCGGAGCCCCGCATGCTGCAGCGCGGCCCGTCCCGATTCGGTGATGCGGCCGTCGAACTGGACACGGACCCACGTCGCCTTGGCCGGAGACGTAGCGGCGGGCAGGGCCGCGCCGCCGATCAGCGCGGCAATGGCCAGGATCAGCGAACGACGGAACCGCATCTAGGCGGGCGGCGTCGCGGCGATCTGGGCGGCGGCCAGGGTCGGGGGGTTGAAGACGATGCCCGAGGGAACCTCGGTGGTGTCCCACACCCACGCGCTCTGCTGCTGGTTGGGGTCGGTGTCGAGATAGATCGTGATCTCGTGGGGGGTGGTTCCGTCGCCATCCTCAGTGGCCAGGCCCGTGGTCTGGACGTCGATGACGTTCCCGTTCGCGTCCTTGATCTCGGTCGCCGAGCCGAGCCCGGTGACCGACAGCTCCACGAGCTCGCTCGCTCCGGTCGAGCTGAGGACCGGAGTGACCTGGACGGCCTGGTTGTCCACCACGAGGTTTCCGTCGATCTCCAGTGCCGAGATCTTCACGCCCAGCGTGGGGGTGTTGCGGGCCCGGCTGAGAAGGAGGTTGTGAACTCGCAGCGTCAGGTCCCGCAGGTTCCCGGTGAACTTGCCCTTGAAGTACCCGTCCACCAGACCCGCGTTGCGGACGGCTCCGAGATCGATAGCCCCGCAACCCGCTCCTTGCTGGACCGACTGCGTGGGCGCGTTGGTGTCCCACCCCGTGGGGGTGTCCATGCCCACGCCTTGGGCGTTGATGTTGTTGAGGTTGGAGACCTTCGTGGGCCCCGTGCAGTGGAAATACACGGTCTCGCTCCTGAAGGTCGGGTGGATGCCACCGTGGGTGGCCGAGGCAGAGCTTGCCAACGTGAGGACCAGGCCAACGGATACCAGGGCAAGGCGAGTGCGCATGCGGGCTCCTCCTCCTCGATTTGGGCGTACCAGTGGATTCGCCCTCTGGGAGCCCATCTCCTGCCCTCGCGAGACGGTCATGGCCGGTTTCGGCCCGGTCTTACCGAATCGGAAAGATGGCCCGATATGACCATGGCTTCCTAGTCCCGACGCTGCTGTACTCGTCACGCCGGGCCCGCAGGGCCCACGAGAGCGAGGAGCGCCTGATGCACCGAACCTCGATCGTGACGCGGGTGGGGATGGTGGTGGCCCTGACCATCGGAGCGGCGGTTCCCGCCCTTGCCGCTCATCCAGGAGCCAACGGCCGCCTGGCCTTCGCTTCGTACCGGGCCGGAAACCGACTGCAGGTGTTCTCGATGGCTGCCGACGGTTCCGATCCGCAGCAGCTGACCCTCAGCAAGGGTGCGGCCAACTGGTCGCCCTCATGGTCGCCGGACGGCATGAAGATCGCCTACCAGGTGGGGACGGGAAACAAGGCCGAGATCTATGTCATGAACGCGAACGGATCGGGAGCCGTCAGGCTCACGAAGAACCGGTACGAGGACCTGTATCCGGTTTGGTCGCCCCTGGGCGACCGGATCGCGGTGACCCGGTACTACCGCGAGAGCGCCGAGATCGTGACGTTCAGCGCAGTGGACGGGCTGGGCGACGTTCGCCTCACGAACAACACCTCGATCGATATCTACCCGACGTGGTCGCCGGATGGGAGCAAGATCGCCTTCGGCTCGGATCGGGACGGTGACCACGATCTGTACGTCATGGCCTCCGACGGAACCGGGCCGGTCACGCAGGTGACGACGAACGGGTACTACTACGACTATGCTCCCGACTTCTCTCCTGATGGCTCCAAGCTGGTCTACATCCGTCAAGGACACGAGGACTACGACATCTACACGATCGGTCTCGACGGCTCCGGCATCACGAACCTGACCAACAGCCCGGATTCGGACGAGGGCCAGCCGGACTGGTCGCCGGACGGTACGAAGATCGCCTACGTCTGGTATCCGCTTCCGACGTCCGTCACCACCGCGGAGGTCTTCGTCATGAACGCACACGACGGAAGCGGGAAGACGAGGCTCACCACTGACGGAACCGGGGACGTCCAGCCCGACTGGCAGACCATCTGAGCGGGGCCGGGGAGTGCCCCCGGGAGGAATCGAACCTCCGACACCCGGTTTAGGAAACCGGTGCTCTATCCACTGAGCTACGAGGGCGTCCTTCAAGGATACCGGCCCATCTAGACTGCGGGCCTGATGGCCGCTTCCGTTGCGTCGCGGCGAGCCATGATTTCCACCCTGGCCGTCACGGCCGCCGCGGTCCTCATCGCCCTGGTGGCATCACGCCCGGGTTCTCCGTTCACGCCACCGCTGTTTCCCGGGGCCGGCGCTCCCTCGTGGCTGGTTCGTCCGGGGACCGCGCTGGGCTTCGACCGGCTGTCGAGGGACGGTCTGGCCGTGGTTGGGGCGGCGGCCCTGTTCGCCGCTGTCATCGCGTTCCTGTGGGCGCTCCGCGCGGCGTGGCGCGGAGAGATCACGGTCCGCCGAGTGATCTTCGTCGGGCTGCTGCTCCATGTGCTGGCCGTGGCGATCCCGTTGTTCCTGTCCCGCGACGTCTACAGCTACGGGATCTACGGGCGGATGGTCTCCCGTCTGGGTGCAAATCCGTACGCGACGATCCCGGCTGCGTTCTTCGACGACCCGTCGTATCGGTTGGTCTCTGTCGACTGGATCGACTCCACGTCCGTGTACGGGCCGGCATTCACCGCGGTTTCGGCCGCGCTCACCAGGCTGGTGTCCTCACCGGCCGTCACCGTGCTCGCGTTCAAGGTCCTGGCCGCGGCGGCCAGCGTGGGAACCATGCTCCTGGTGGTCGTCGCGGCGCGTCGAACGATCCCGTCGCGAGCGGCGTTCGCCGCCGCGTTGATCGGGTGGAACCCGGTGGTCGTGTTCCACTCGGTGGCCGGCGGACACAACGACACGCTGCTCGGCTTCGTGGTGGCGGCGGGCGTCGTGCTGATGCTGGCGTCGAAGCCGGCGCGCGCCACCGCTGCCCTGGCGCTGGGGACGTTGGTCAAGGTATCCGGAGCGATCCCGCTGATCGTGGCCGCGGCGGGTGCCGTCTTCCGCCACCCGGCGGGGGGCCGGGCCCGGGAGCTGGCCATCCACGCCGGCGTGGCGGTCGGCGTGG
>DASZKM010000002.1:0-2378 GCA_035947055.1 Actinomycetota bacterium | reverse complement strand
CCGGCTGTTCCAGGACGGCCACACGAACCAGCCGGACCCGCACGTCGTCGAGGTTCGGCTCCGAGGGCAGCGAGGGCTGCGGTGGGGCGGGCGTCGTCGCCGGCGTCACGGCGGCGGGGGTGGCCGGTTGCCGGGGCTCCGTCTCACCCCCACACGCTGCCGCGGTCAGGGCGAAGAGGACGAGAGCCGCTGCGCTGCGAGTCATCGCGGCAAACCTACGCCGCGAACCGCCGGAGCATGCGCACCACGCGATCCTCGATGTTCACCGCCACGTCCTTGGGCAGACCCTCAGACATGATCGAGAACTCGATCCACGCCCGCGCCCGGCGGGCGAACACCCAACCGGAGAGCGCCGAGATCTCGGTCAGGGTCCCCGTCTTGGCATGGACGGGAACGCCGCGCAGGCGCCCCTTCATCGTTCCCTGGCCCGGTTGCGGCAGGGCCTCCCGGAACACCTCGCCCCACGCCGTCATCTCGGCCACGCCCAGGAGGCGGACCAGCCCGATAGGGGAGATCCGGTTGGCATAGGACAGGCCGGACGCATCGCGCGCTCGGGCCCGCGCGCCGCCAGCCGCCGCCCAGGCCCGCATGGCTGCCGCTCCCTTGGGGATGCTTCCCGGCGCCCCGGCGTGCTCGACTCCCAGCCGCTTGCCCAGCACCTCGGCGTAGAAGTTCGATGAGTACCGGGTCGTGAACTCCACGAGCTCGATGAGGCGCGGCGACTCGACCTGGGCCACCGGCAGCAGCCCGTCCGGCGGGAGCCTGGCGTCTGCCTCCCCGGCCACCCGAACCCCCAGCTCGCGGAGGTCGGCCGTCAGGGCCCGGGCCGCGCGCAGCTCGGGGTCTCGAATGTGGACGCCCCGGTCCACGTTGCCCTCGAACGTGAGCGCGGTGGGCAGGGGGATCTCCGTGCGGGGGAAGTACCTCCGCCACCCGGGCGCTTGCCAGTCCCGACGGAAGTACCCCATGCTCCCCACGACCGAACCCTGGATCTGGGTGACGCCCGCGGTGACCACGGCCCGCGCCAGCGCGGCCATGGCCGCCGGCCCAACGGCCGGGTTCCCCTGACCCAAGATCCACAGGTCACCGGCCAGGATCCCCGCCGTGGGCAGGGCCGCCGCCGCGGCCTGGGTGGGGATCGTGGCGTCGGGCCCGAGCCGGTTCAGCAGCGCCATGGCCAGAAGCAGCTTCTCGTTCGAGGCGGGCGTCCGGAGCTGCGTGGCCCGGTGCCGGTACAGGAACGTTCCTCCCTCCCGGACCGCGATGCCCACCGGCAACCCGTCCACCATCCGGTCGATGCGACGGGCCCAGGCCCGCGGTGCCGGGCCGCGCTGGAGCCGTTGCTCGTCGCGATGACCGTCCCGGGGACGGGCCCCCTCCTCGTTCCGGTGGCGGTCGGGGATACGCGCAGCCGCATCCGGGAGCGGCGTGACAGCGGTCGCCAGCACGATCGCGGCGGTCACGAGAACGAAGAGGCGGATGGCGCTCGGCACGAGGACGCACATTCTGTCCGGCCTCGAACCCCACCTCAAGAGTGTTGCTATCCTCGCCCGCCGATGGTCCCCGTCCGCTCGCTAGCCCTGTTCCTCGTCGCGCTGTCCCCCTGCTCGCTACCCACCAGGAGAGACGCGTCACCGGTCATCACGCCGGCACCGATCCCGCCGTTCGACACCAACCAGAACCGCGTGGTCCAGGTCATCGAACGGGTGGGCCCCGCGGTCGTCAACGTGAACACCAACCTGGCGTCCGAGGAGTCACTGGCCAGCGAGCCCGCTCGTGGCGAGGGGACCGGGTTCGTCGTTCGCCCCGAGGGCATCGTGGTCACGAACTTCCACGTCGTCGAACAGGGCCTCAACATCCGGGTGGTCACCGCGGAGGGCGAGCGCCTGGAGGCCCGCGTGATCGGAGGTGATCCCGAGGCTGACCTCGCGGTATTGGAGGTCCAGACCGACGACCAGTTGCCCGCCGTGGCGTTGGGAAGCTCAGAGGAGCTCCGGCTGGGCGAGCCGGTGGTGGCCCTGGGGTTCGCCCTGGGGCTGGAGGGTGGGCCGTCGGTGACATCGGGGATCGTTTCTGCGCTCGGGCGGACCATCCGGGCCGGGGACCCGAACTTCGGGACGCGGACGTACGAGAACCTGATCCAGACCGATGCGGCCATCAATCCGGGGAACTCGGGAGGGCCGCTGGTGGACCTTTCGGGGCGGGTGGTGGGCATCAACACCGCGGGCGTGCAGGCGGCCGCGGCCGAGAATATCGGCTTCGCCATCGCCATCGACAGCGTCCGTCCGGTCATCGACGAGGCCATCGGAAATCCCGCCGCGCCCACCGCCTACATCGGGGTCTTCACGGACGACGTCGACCCGGTGCTGGCCGCCCAG
>DASZKM010000001.1:0-4300 GCA_035947055.1 Actinomycetota bacterium | reverse complement strand
CATGATCATCAGCCCCGAGCCGAAGATCAGCAGCGCGGGCAGGAGATCGACGAAGTAGTCGCCAGGGGGCAGGATCGACTGTCCCGACCCCGTTCCCAGGACCCATGGCTGGCTGTCCGACGGGAACCGGGCCAGGTACAGCAGACCCAGGGCCATGATGGCCGGGCCCGCCGCCATGAACAGCCGCGGTCCGTAACGAGCCGCGAGCTTCCCGAACCGGGTCGAGAACAGCACGAGGAACAGCGTGGAAGGGAGCCCGGCGATCCCCGCCGCCGGCTCGTTGTAGCGGAGCGTGCCGATCAGGAACAGGCCCTGGAAGGTGATGAACACATACAGGGCGCCGTAGATCACGAACGTGGAGATGTTCGTGACCGTGAAGTTCCTGGACCGGAACAGCGACGGGGGCACCAGGGGATGTTTGCGCTTGGCCATCAGGATCGGAAACGCGATGGTCGCCGCGGCCCCCACGACCAGGGCAACGAGCGCCTCCATCCCCTTCCATTCGGTCTGCTCGCCGCGGATCGTCCCGAACGCCAGGCCACCCACCGCCAGTGCCACGACCACCGATCCCAGCCAGTCGAACCGGCCCGTGGAGCTCTCGTCGCGCGACTCGGCCACGTGCCGCATGGCGTACAGCGCCAGCAGCAGGAACGGAACGTTGATGAAGAACGCTGCCCGCCACGAGATCGAGTTCACCAGGACGCCGCCGACGAATGGGCCCAGGATCGTGGTGGCCGCCGACGCCCCGGCCCACAGGCCGAACGCCCGCCCCTGCTGCTCCCCCTCGAACGTGGCCGTGATGATGGCCAGCGATCCGGGAACGACCAGGGCGCCGGTCGCTCCCTGGAGGATCCGGAACAGGATCAGCAGCTCCATGTTCGGGGCCAGTCCGCAGAGCACCGACGTGGCCAGGAATCCGGCCAGGCCCAGCGTGAACATCCTTCGGCGGCCGAAGTAGTCGTTCATGGCCCCGGCCAGGATCAGTAACGCGCTGAGCGTCACGAAGTACCCGTTGGCCACGTAGGACTGCGCCTCCAGGGGCGCGAACCGCAGGAGGGGGCTGTCCATCTCCTGGGCGATCCTGGGGAGGGCCAGGTTGACCACGGAGGTGTCCAGGAACACGATCCCGGACCCCAGGACGACACCGACCATGGTCCACCGCTGGCCGGTGGTCATGCGTTGCCTGGTGGCCTGCCGAGCTGCCAGCCCTACCTCACCGTTCCAGGTATCGGTCGCACTCGTAGCACCAGGTGAACGACCCCGCCCCCAGTGGAAGGGACCGGATCACGGGATGCCCGCTGTCCCGGTAGTGGGCGGTGTTATGGGCGTTATGGGACTCGCAACAACCGACGTGCCCACAGCCAACACACACCCGAAGGTTCCGCTCTTCGCCGCACCGCTCGCAGGCCGCCGCCCGGGGATCGTGGTACTCGGCGGGAGCATGTGGACAGGTGGTCGTCTCCTGCACGGCCCCATTCTTACCCACAAGGAGCGGAATGGCGTGCCCCCCGAACCGCGTTGAGAATGCCGAGGGTTCAGCCGGAAGGAGCACGGTGAGCTACGACGTCGTGGTGATCGGCGCGGGAGCGGCCGGGGAGGCCGCCGCCTCGCTGTCGGCCCGCATGGGCGACTCGGTGGCCGTGGTGGAGCAGGATCTCCTCGGCGGTCTGTGCGCCTTCTGGGCGTGCATGCCGTCGAAGTCCCTCCTCGACTCGGCCAACCGCCGGGCCAAGGGCCGGGAGTACCCGTGGAGCCGGGCGTCGGACCGCCGGGACTGGATGATCTCCCGCGAGGGCATCGACTACCCCGACGACTCGGGGCACGCCAGCTCGCTGGAGAAGGACGGCGCCGAGGTGGTCCGAGGAACGGCCCGGATCATGGGACCCGGCAAGGTGGAGGTTCGTTCCGACGGATCACCGCCCCGCCAGCTGGAGACCCGCAACCTCATCCTCAGCGTCGGATCGCGACCCGTGATCCCCTCGGCCTCGATCGAGGGTCTCGCCGAAGCCGGCTACTGGACCAGCAACGAGGGGACGGCGCTCCGTGAACTGCCTTCCAGCATCCTGGTCCTGGGTGGCGGCGCGGTGGGGGTCGAGCTGGCCCAGGTGTACGCGCGGTTCGGGATCCCCACCACGCTGGTCCAGGGCACCGACCGGATCCTTCCGCGCGACCATCCGCGCAGCTCGGAGGTGCTCGCCGCCCAGCTGGAGGAAGAAGGCGTCGACATCCGAACCGGGGTGACCGCGACCTCGGTCCGGGCCGGCGGATCCGGGCGTCTCGTGGAGCTGAACGACGGAACATCGCTCGACGTGGCCCAGATCATGATCGCCGTTGGCCGGCGGCCCGCGGACCTCCGTGAGCTGGGAGCCGAGGAAGCCGGCGCCCGGCTCAACGAGCGGGGCGCCGCAACACCCGACCCGGCCATGCGCGTGGGCGAGGGTCTGTTCGTGGCCGGCGACTGCGCCGGCGGCGCGCAGTTCACCCACGTCGCCGACTACGAGGGACGCATCGCGGCCCGGAACGCCCACGGCCAGGACGTGCGGGCCGATCTGTCCGCGGTTCCCCGGACCACGTTCACCGATCCCGAGACGGCGGCGGTGGGCATGAACCTCCAGGAGGCGTGGGAGAACGGGATGGACGCGTTCGAGGTCACACAGGACTTCGCCCAGACGGCCCGGGGACAGACCCTCGAAGGGTCGCGGGGACACATCACCGCGGTGATCGACAGGGAACGGGAGACGCTGGTCGGTGCCTTCGCCGCCTGCCCCGGCGCGTCGGAGCTGATCCACGAGGCGGTACTGGCCATCAAGCTTCGGGTGCCGATCCCGGTCCTGGCCGACACGATCCATGCCTTCCCCACCGGCGCCCGCGTGCTGGGCAACGTCCTGGCCGAGGGCCGGGACCGGCTGGCCTCCAGGCTGTAGGCACCCCTAGGCTTCGAGGATCAGCGTGACCGGCCCGTCGTTCACCAGCTCGACCTCCATGTGCTCACGGAAGGCACCGGTCTGCACGCGAGCCCCCAGACGACGGAGCGCGTCGGCGAAGGCCCGGACCCGCTCTTCCGCGACCTCGGGTGGCGCGGCCTTGGCCCAGGACGGTCGTCGTCCCCGGCTCGTATCGCCGTACAGTGTGAACTGCGGAACGACGACGGCGTCGCCTCCCACGTCGGCCAGCGAGCGGTTCATCTTGCCGTCGTCGTCTTCGAAGATCCGCAGGTGATAGACCTTCTCCGCCAGTCGTGCGGGCTCATGGGCCCGGTCGTCGGCGCCGATCCCCACCAGGATGAGGAGGCCCGGCCCGCCCGCCGCCACGCGTTCGCCACCGACGCGCACCTCGGAGCGAGTGACGCGCTGAACGACCAGCCGCACGCTTAGCCGGGCACGACGCGGTACGCGTCGTAGACCGCGTCCACCTTCTTGACCGACTGCAGGACCCCGGCCAAGTGGGTGATGTCCGCCAACTCGAACGTGAACCGCAGCCGGGCAACTCGGTCCTTCCCCACGGTCGACGCGGCGGACAGGATGTTCACCTGCTGCTCGGAAAGGGCCGTCGCCACGTCACCCAGGAGCTTCTTCCGATCCAGGGCCTCCACCTGGATGGCAACGATGAACGACGTGCCCTTGCCGCTGCGCCACGTGACATCGATGATCCGGTCCGGCTGGGATGTCAGCGACCGAGCGTTCGGGCAATCCGCTCGATGCACGGACACGCCACGGCCACGAGTAACGAACCCCACGATCTCGTCGCCGGGAACGGGGGTGCAGCACCGGGCCAGGTTCACCCACAGGTCGTCGGCCCCGGCTACCAGCACGGGGCGGTCCTGTCGGTCGAGCTGCACTGGCCGGGCCGGAGGAACCTCGGCCACCTCTTCCTCTTCCTGCGAGATGAGCCGGGTCAGCCGGACCACGACCGACTGCGGTGATACGTGCCCCTCCCCGATCGCCACCAGCATCGCGTCCAGCGATGGGTACTTCAGATCGGCCGCCACCCGGCCCAGCGTCTCCTCGGTCGTGAGTCGCTTGAGCGGCAGCCCCTCGCGCCGGAGCTCCCGCTGGAGCATGTCCCGGCCGGTGTCGATGGCGTCCTCGCGCCGCTCCCGCGAGAACCACTGGCGGATCTTGTTGCGGGCCCGCGGCGAGGCGACGAACTCCAGCCAGTCGCGCGACGGGCCCTTGGCCACCTTGGAGGTGACGATCTCCACGGTGTCCCCCGACGTCAACCGCTCGTCGAGGCGGGCCATGTTGCCGTTGATGCGCGCGCCGATGCAGTGGTGGCCGACCTCGGTGTGGATGGCGTAGGC